>SVEI01000022.1 GCA_015057445.1 Lachnospiraceae bacterium
TCTCGTCGATAAGCTCTTCAAAATACTTCTTACCAACTTCCATAACTACGTCTGAGTACATCTGAATGAATCTTCTGTAGCAGTCCCAAGCCCAACGTGGGTTTCCTGACTTCTCAGCGATTACATTTACAACTGTCTCATTAAGACCTAAGTTAAGAATTGTATCCATCATACCAGGCATAGAAGCTCTAGCACCTGAACGAACAGAAACAAGAAGTGGATTCTCAGTATCACCGAACTTCTTGCCAGTGATTTCTTCCATCTTATCGATGTACTCCATAATCTGTCCCTGAATCTCATCATTAATTACTTCGCCGTCCTCATAATACTGAGTACAAGCCTCTGTAGTAATAGTGAATCCCTGTGGTACAGGAAGACCAATGTTAGTCATCTCTGCAAGGTTAGCACCCTTACCACCAAGAAGGTTTCTCATGCTTGCATCGCCTTCTTTAAACAAATATACCCATTTGTTTGCCATGTTAATTTACCTCCTAGATATCTAATAATTAGTAACAGCAGCCTATGGCTTGCCACCGTCACGCTGTCAACAATTATAACACATAAAGTATGAATGTAAAACCACTTTTTTCAAAATTTTTCAGCAAATTTATACAAAAATAAAAAGGTAAACACTTTCATGTAATATGAAAACGGTTACCTTTTAATAATCCTAGAATAACTGGTCCTTTTCTAGTATCTTATCTATCATATTAAGCATTCTATTTAAATCATCTCTTACTCGCTGACGGCTCTTTTCTAATTGTGCTTTATTATAAATAGTCTTATTTAATTCAAAGGAATCTACACCATTATTTATAGTAATCACAACTCTTTTTTTCTTAAATAACAAATTAGTATATCCTTCGGCCATTGCATCTGTTTCTATGATTTTCTCCATAAAATCAGGTGTTAATATATAGAATGCCATATGATGATTATTAGACTTAATCTCAAATTGATTATTAAATCCTACATTTTCTACTTCTATAACATCATCTTCTGTCTTTATACCTATAGCTTCTGCTGCACCATTGAATATGTCTGATAGAAAGTTCTTTTCCTTACGTGGCGTCTTTCTCTCTTTAATTCTTACATATCCATCTATTTCTTTACCTAAATCAACAAGTATAACTGGACCTTTAAAATTCGTTCTATATGTTGTCGTTGTACGACCATTTTCTCTTTCTCTATGTTCTCTTTCTAAATGCAAGTCACAATATGTTATTTCTACACCCTTGTATTTTCCTGATATATAATCTGAGCCATTAATTCTATCGTAATTTGGAAGTATACTACATTTTTTAACAAACTCACTGTTTATATACTTACTAGGAGAATAATCTTCTATATCTATTCTCTCGCCGATTACATCCTTTATAACATATTCCCCTACAGCATTCTTTACTTCCTTATTTACTGTCTTAGTTTTCTTACCTGTAATTATAGAAACAGGCAAACAAATAATACCTGCAACCAAGACAACAGCACCTAGAAAATACCCACCTGCAACCAAAACAAATCCACCCATTATGGCTACAAAAAACAAAAACAGGCATAAATTTGATATAAAATTTATTGTCTTACCCTTCCTTTGAATCTTACTAACCTTACTGATTATTTCATCATCTGTCATTGTACCCATGTTAATTCATCCTTTCAAAATCATGTAATTATATTAAACATACACAGTATATCACTTTTTATCATTTCTTAAAGTATATTTTCTAAACCTTAGCTTTCTTTATCGTCGAATAATCCCACATAACAAGGTGGCAAAACATCTTTTTGGTCAATTTATCCATTGTGTAATTCCACCTATTTATTATATAATTTAACAGACAAATTCGAAAAGAAAGGATTATAATATTTATGGAAAATAAGCCATCGAGATCTAGGTTCCACATAGGAATGCGAAACGTTAAGACCGCCCTGGCAGCTACACTTTGTGCACTACTTTATCTGCCCTTTGACAGAAACCCTACATTTGCTTGTATAGGTGCAATATTCGGAATTGGAAATGATATGGAAAGCTCCAAGCTTCTAGGAGGTAACAGATTTTTTGGTACCCTAATTGGCGGACTAATAGGTATAGCACTCTTTACAATTTATATCATATTTTATCCTACTGGTGAAAATAGCCCACTTATGCTACTCTTTGTATTCGTAGGTGTTGTAATTGTTATCCTCATCAGTCAGATATTCAATATGTATGGTGCAATTCCACCTGGTGGTGTTGTTTTATGTATCATATTATTTAACACTCCAGTGGAACACTATGTAATATATTCATTAAATCGTATGCTTGATACAGCGGTCGGAGTAACTGTTGCTCTTTTAGTTAATCAATTCTTACCAAGACAAAAGGTCGTTGATGTACTTTATAAGTTAAAACTAAGAAAAACCAAGCATTAATACTACAAAAGAATAATGCTAAAAATATTCAAAAATCCAAATTATAACCAGATGAATTATATTGGGAGAGATACTAATGGCAAATATAATAAAAATAACTGATTTCAACGCATCAGAGTTAGATATATACGCTAGACTTACAGAAGGTCAGCTATTAAACAGACACGAACCTGAAAAAGGTATATTTATAGCAGAAAGTCCTAAGGTTATAGAACGAGCCCTAGACTTTGGATGTGAACCTATATCTCTACTTCTGGAAAGAGCACACATAGAAGGTCAAGCCAAGGATATAATCAAAAGATGTGGCGATATACCGGTATATACCGCTGAATTTGATATTCTTACACAGCTTACTGGCTTTAAGCTAACCAGAGGGGCTCTATGCGCCATGAGAAGACCTAAACCACTATCAGTAGATGAAGTATGCTCTAATTCAAGAAGAATTGCTGTACTTGAAAATGTAATGAATCCTACTAATGTAGGTGCCATATTTCGCTCTGCCGCAGCCCTTGGAATTGACGGTATACTTCTTACTCCAGGTTCAAGCAATCCTCTATACAGACGTGCCATAAGAGTAAGTATGGGTACAGTATTTCAGATACCTTGGACATTTCTAGGCAGCGAAGACACTGACAGCAACACTATTTGGCCGGAAAAAGGAATTGCCACCCTGCGAGAACAAGGATTTAAAATTGTAGCTATGGCATTAGATGATAACTCTATAAGCATATCTGACCCTATTCTAAAAGAGCAAGAAAAGCTTGCCATAGTTCTTGGCACCGAAGGCGAAGGTCTTGCATCCTGTACCATTGAAGATTGTGACTATACAGTTAAGATACCTATGTATCATAATGTAGATTCCCTAAATGTAGCCGCCGCAAGCGCTGTAGCTTTCTGGGAGCTATGTAAATAATAAAGAATAAAATTAAAACAAAATTATGTAATGTTATTTTAGAAATTAGAAAGGGCTGTGACAAAACACCTAATACCGACTGCGACAGGGTAATGCGCAGCTGACCGTTTTAAGTGTCAGCGAAGCATTATCCCTAGGCTTACTCGGGCAGTATGTTAAATGCACAGCCCATTCATTTTATTAAATTATCCCTGCATACGTCTTTCACACTCAGCTATATTATCAATATAAAGCTGATTATGTCCAAATATTTCAGTAGCCTTTTCATAACACTCCTTAGACTTTGCATAATCTCCTAAGTTAAAGTATACAACCGCAAGCTCGTGCCATGCATCATAAGCTCCTGAAAAGTATGAATCCTTAGAACGCTTTTCCTCTAACGCAATCTCACAAGCCTTAATGGCCTCTTCAAAACGTCCTGTTGCCCATAGATACTCAGAATATTTTATATATGCATAACCTGTTTCAATATTCTTAAACTGTTCCTCAGCCACATCATAATAAATCTGGTACTCTGGCTTTGTTATATCATCAAAATTCTTAGCAGCCTGAAGTATTAGTCCACAGTTATATGAACGTCTATCCTTATCAAGTTCAAAGGCCTTCTTAAGCAATCTTGCTGCTTCTTCATATCTTCCATGGTCAAGGAACACAAAGCCCATAGACCTATAAAGATGATAATCATCAGGATTAAGCTTTTCTCCCTCTAGGAATACCTCATACGCCTCATCAACCTTACCTTCATTACCATAAAAACAGCATAGATTTCCTATAAGGAACTTAATATTGTCATCTCCAGGTTCGCTCTCGGCTATAGCCTTTCTCATAACCTTTACTGCTGCATCTAAGTCATTCATTCTTACCAAAAGCTCTCCATAATCTACTGCAAACCATCTAGACAAGCCATACTTTTCGGCATTTTCCTCGCACACCTTTCTAGCATCCTCGAATTTCTTAAGACACGCTAGAGCAGCCGCCTTAGCATCGTATGCTCTCTTTAAATATGCATCATCCTCTGACAACTGAAGAATTTTGTCAGCACACTCCACGCTTCTTTCAAAATCGCCCAACACATGACATACATTTGCAATTCTGTTTAAGAAGAATACATCATCAGGCTCAGCTTCAAGTCCCATCTCCAGATACTTTAATGCCTCCATCTCCTGATCAAGTCTCTCATAACAAGTAGCTACTAAAGTATATACATTAAGATAATCATAGATATCCTCTATTGACTGATGATCCGTACCCTTTCTTTCTAAAATATCCTTAAACAAACCAATAGCTATCTCGTTATCACCGCGTCTCATAGCCATTCGTGCCTTATAATAATCTACATCATCATTTGGATAACCAAGTTGGTCGAAGCGCTTTATAACTCGCTCAAGTCTCTCATACTCCTCGCATTCCCAATACATTCTAAGCATCAGAACATATGGTTCGGAGAAATTAGGTTGTATTCTAATGGCATATTCACAGGCATCTACAGAGTTTCCATATTCGTCTAACTGGTAGAAACACTTTGCTGTATACAAGTAGGAATCATATGTAATGCTAGTATCTATCAGTTTCTGACATATTCTAAGACAATCATCATAATTACCCAGCTCATATTCAAGCTTACACAGCGCATCATATGCATATTCGATGTATTCATGTTTTTTTGATGTAGCTATCTCTAAATATTTTCTAGCTTCTTCGTAATTTTTAATATTTATATAGCACTCACCAATGTAATAATTCACATAGCAAAATCTATTTCTATTCTTAACGGCCTTTTCTGACTCATCATCCTCAGGTATTTCTAAAATAGAGTCTCTCCATGCGAATAAACTTTCAAGAGCTTTATCATATTCTTTTATGTACATATAGTTGCGACCTAACAAATCGTAATACTCGCACTTATCATCCTTGGCAGGTTCAAAAGCAGATAATACCTCAACACACTTATCAAATAAACCATTACGATAGTAGCACCATACTAAGTCATATTTTACCCTATCATTATCTGGTTCTTCCTCAAGTATTTTGTTATATTTTTCTATTAATCCATTATTAGCTCTAATTAAACCATATCTTGCTCCATCATCATACTGATTCAAATCAAGCATCTTCATGAATAAATCTCTTGCAGACTCATATTCTCCCTTAGCACAGTATAAATCACCAAGTCTGTTCTTAATTGCCATATCATTAGGCTCTAATTCTGCAAGTCTAGAATAATGTCTATCAGTTGCCTCTATATCTTCAACAATAATGGATATATCTCCACAATATAGTAGAATATAATAATCGTCAGGATAATCCCTTAGAATTTCCTCTCCTGCAGCCTGCATCTCCTTTAATTCATCACCATATTTTTCAAGTCTTTCCTCTACTGAGTTAACTGTTTGATTCATAACATGGATTCTATGGCGGAGCTTACATATCTCAAGGTAAGGGTGATATGTGTCAAGAATTTCAAGTTCCCCTATTAATCTCTCCTGCTCTTGCACATTTCTTTGTTATAGAATTATCCAGTCCATAATAAATATCAATGTATTTATCTACATCCTTCAAATCTCCATCAAACAAATAATAATTAATAGGATCTCTATACTTGGCATTATCTAATATATGGTTAATAAATCCCTCTGGAAACCTTTCGCAAAAATCAGCTTTATTCTCACGAACATTAAAAGTTTCTTCAATTAGTATATATACCTTTTGTGGCACAAAATTATTATCCATCAAAAATGCAAAAAGCTGATTAACAGATTCTTCTGCTGTGTCCAAAGAAACAAACTCATCTCTGTCAAATAATTTTTGCCAATTTGTAACATCTATTCTCTTATTAAAATCATCGTAAATAGCAGCGAATTCGTAAGCTAATGTACCCTTTTCAGGCTTATTTTCATCTGAAGCATCATCAATTATGTCAGCCTCATACATGGCATCTTCATAGGCTTTTCTAAGTGCCATAAACCCCTCCTGATTATCCTCAGGATTAACCCCTTTTAGCTTCTCTCTATATGCTGACTTGATTATTTCTTTATCTTTTGTCTTATCAATCCCTAAAACATTCCAAATATTCATAATTCACCTTCCATATTATATATAAATAAAAACACTAGTAATATAATAATATACTACTAGTATTTTTCGCAAGTCTTACTAACAAAAACTCTCTGTTAAAAAAGACTATATTATTTATAACAAAAATCCCTATAAAGTATTATAGGGATTTTTTCGTACATATTATCTAATTATAACTCATCACCTGTCATACTGATATATCCGGCAATCATCCTTGATAGAAAATACATAATAGCAAATTCATCATCCTGCCATATTCTAAGATTGCGCGGTTCAGCGCAGACTAAATAGCCAAATATTTCATCCTGCAATCTAATTTGAGTAACTAACACTGTCTCAAATTCTTTATCTCTGCATAATTCAAACATACTACGTGACTTGAATTTGATATCTTTAATTTCATTGGTTGTAAATATTCCATCTGATGTAAGAAGTTCTAATTCATTAACCTCTCCGATAATTTCGTTAGAGCTTATGCTTTTCATTATATTATCTCGTCCGACATAATATAAATCAGATATCCTCATATCATCATCTAGTACATCAAGCATAGATTTCAGTTTAAGA
Source organism: Lachnospiraceae bacterium (assembly GCA_015057445.1). Lineage (GTDB taxonomy): Bacteria > Bacillota > Clostridia > Lachnospirales > Lachnospiraceae > Coprococcus_C. The sequence continues at coordinate 6,968 of SVEI01000022.1, forward strand.
GAAAGCACCGGCTCCGAGTCAAACTTGGAAGATAAATCACGGAATATAGTATATATTCCTCTTCCAGCCAAGTCTTTGATTTTAATACCCTTATGCTTTTCTTCAACGTAGATAATATAACAATTTCTACCCTTTGTTTTTCCTCGATACAAAGCTTTATCCACAAGATTAAATAAGGTTTCATAATCAGAAGCATCTGTTGGATATACTGCACTTCCTATAGTACCAGTAATAAATGGTTCGCAGGTATCAAGATTAATATTCTTACGAAGAACATTATAATTGGAATAAAGACCCATATAAAAGGATTTTAAATCATCATATGTACGATCTCTAAAATTAATTATAAGAAACTCATCTCCACCGTATCTACCGGCAATACCATAGTCTCCTAAATATCTTATCAAATCCTTTGACATACTTGATAATACGCCATCTCCTATCTTATGACCATAAGTATCATTAATAAACTTAAAATTATCTAAATCAAGAAGCGCCAAAGAAAAAGGAACATTATTATCTATAAGACTTTGAATTAATCCAATAATATAGCGTCTAGAAACAAGCCCTGTCAACGAATCGACAACACTGGTAATATCTCTTACTTTTAGAATATCTTCAAAGTATGAATATTTTAATAATTGCTCCTTTGTGTACATTACCAACCTCCAGAAACTAAATACACTAATTTACAAAAATTTCTAACGAGTTTGTTACAATTTTTAATTGTAACAAAAATTATACTACTATATTATCAATAAAACAATAAATATTAATAAAATTTTAGGTCTGAAACGAAACGTCTCAGACCTGGGTAAAATAACTGTAAATGGGTATATAAACAGTAACTTTATCTATTAGCTTTAACGATGTCTGCAGCCTCAGATACTAATTTTTTAATAGTCTCAAAATCTCCTGCCTTGATTAAGTCTCCCTTAACCATCCAGCTTCCGCCACAGCAGAATATTCTACTTGACTTAAGATAGTCAACTACGTTTGATGGACTAATGCCACCTGTTGGCATAAACTTAACCTTAGGAAATGCTGCACCAACAGCATTAATCATACTAAGTCCACCTGCATTTTCTGCTGGGAAGAACTTAACATGGTCTAAACCTAAGTTTACTGCCTGAATAAGTTCAGAAGGAGTCTGAATTCCAGGACAAACCGGAATATCCTTCTCAAGACAATACTTAACTATCTCTGAGTCAAAACCTGGTGAAACTATAAACTTTGCACCTGCATTGACTGCTCTGTCCACCTGATCCTTAGTAAGAACAGTACCTGCTCCTACTAACATATCAGGAAAATTCTCTGCCATAATCTTAATTGACTCCTCAGCAGCTTCTGTTCTGAATGTAACCTCAGCAGCTGGAAGACCACCCTCCATAAGGGCTTCTCCAAGAGGCTTAGCATCCTTTGCATCATTTAATACTACAACTGGAATAATTCCTACCTCTGAAAACTGGTTTAAAACCTTTACTGTATTTTCACTGTTCATAACAATTCTCCTGTACTATCAACATTGATTTAATCTATATGAATATACTAAAAGTTCAATTAATCATTATGTGAACTATTAATACTATTCCTCAATAAATTCTTTTTAGAACTCTTCTTCCTTCTCATCAGCAAACTTACTTGGATCTAAGTTTCCTGGATCCTGTCCAATGTATGCACTGATACCACCGTCAATGTAGATTACCTGACCATTAATGAAATCAGAAGCTTCTGAGCCAAGGAATACTGCAAGACCCATAAGATCCTCTGTACGCCCCCATCTCTGAGCAGGAGTCTTAGAACGGATAAATCTATCAAATGGATGCATAGAACCATCCTCTTGCTTAGCACGAAGTGGTGCTGTCTGTGGAGTAGCTATGTAACCAGGTCCAATAGCATTACACTGAATGTTATACTGACCATACTCTGAACAAATATTTCTAGTCAACATCTTAAGTCCACCCTTAGCAGCTGCATAAGCAGAAACAGTCTCACGACCAAACTCACTCATCATTGAACATGCATTGATAATCTTACCTGACTTTCTCTCCATCATACTTGGAAGTACAGCTTTAGCACAGATAAATGGACCTGTTAAGTCAATATTTATAACCTGATCCCACTCCTTAAGGCTCATCTCATGCATTGGAATTCTCTTAATGATACCTGCATTATTAACAAGAATATCAATAGGACCAACTTTTTCAGCAACATCTGCAACAAACTTATTAACAGCATCCTCGTCTGTTACGTCGCAAACTGCACCATATGCTTCAATTCCTAGTTTCTTGTAATTTTCAAGACCTCTATCTACTAAATCCTGATTGATATCATTGAATACAACCTTAGCGCCAGCCTGTGCATAAGCATTACCGTATGCAAGACCTAAACCATATGAACCACCAGTTACCCATGCAACCTTACCTGCACATGAAAACTTGTCTAAAATATTTGCCATTTTCATAATCCTCCTAATAATTTTATATATCCTTATAATTTCCCTTAATATCTTTCATTATATATAATCCAACCCGAATTATTATAACAAATCCTGATTTCTCACTGGATCCATATCATCAAAATCTTGATTTTCTCCTACCATTCCCCAAATAAACGTATAATTTCTAGAACCACAACCTGAGTGAATTGACCAGCTTGGTGATATAACTGCCTGCTCATTTCTCATAATAATGTGTCTTGTCTCCTGAGGTTCACCCATAAAATGCATTACAAACGCATCTTCTGGAATTTCAAAATACAGATAAACCTCCATTCTTCTGTCATGTGTATGACTAGGCATAGTATTCCATACACTACCTGGTTCAAGATGAGTCATACCCATAACAAGCTGACAGCTCTCTACCTGTCCAGGAAGGATATACTTACAAATTGTTCTGTGGTTTGAATCCTCGAGAGTTCCAAGCTCTACCTTATTAGAATCCTTAACAATCACTACACCTTCCTCAGGCTCTCCATCAACTTTAATAACTACAGTTGGGTATGTGGTATGGGCTGGCGCACTATTTATATAGAACTTTGGAGGGTTGGCTGGGTCAATAGCCTTAAATGTGATGTCTTGCTTACCCATACCTATATACATACCATTTTTATGTGAAATAATGAATTCACTGCCGTCTACAGTAATGATTCCATCTCCACCGATGTTAATTACTCCCATTTCTCTTCTCTCAAGGAAATACTTAGCACGAAGCTCCGAACCAGCTTCAAGCTTAAGTTCTTTATTAACAGGAGTAGCTGAACCTGTAATAATTCTATCAATATGACTATATACAAGTTTTATCTCATCCTCGTAGAAAACCTTTTCTATCAGGAATTCTTCTCTTAATCTCTCAGTTGTATAATGTTTAACGTCTCTTGGTGACGCTGCAGTTCTTAATTCCATGATTTAATCTCCTTATCATACATTTATATTATGCTTAAAATTGATTATCTCTTAACTCTTGCTCCAGCTCCACTCATGATACCCTCAACCTCTGACTTTGATGCCATTGTAGTATCACCAGGTGTTGTCATCGCAAGTGCACCATGTGCTGCACCATAATTAACTGCCTTTTCTGGATCTGCAGTCTCTATAAGTCCATAGATAAGACCTGATGCAAATGAATCTCCACCGCCAACTCTATCCATAATTTCTAATCCGTCATACTGTGCAGCCTTATAAATATTTCCATCTGCCCAGCATATTGCGCTCCAGTCATTAACTGTAGCTGTCTTAACTGTTCTTAAAGTTGTTGCAACCACCTTAAAGTTTGGATATGTCTTAGCTGCCTCATTGATCATCTTCTTATATCCATCAAGGTTAAGCTCCTTTAAATTTTCGTCGTTTCCTTCTATCTCAAATCCAAGACACGCTGTAAAGTCTTCCTCGTTACCAATCATAACGTCTACGTACTTTGCAATCTCCTTATTAACCTCCTGTGCCTTCTCTAATCCCCCAATAGCACTCCACATAGAAGGTCTGTAATTTAAATCATATGATACAATTGTTCCATACTTCTTAGCTGTCTTTATGGCAGCTATAACTGTCTCACAACTCTGCTCTGATAATGCTGCATATATACCACCTGTATGTAACCATCTAACACCAAGTGTTCCAAAAATGTATTCAAAATCAAAATCCTCTGGCTTAGCCTTTGAAATAGCTGTATTAGCTCTATCAGAACAACCAAGAGCTCCTCTAATTCCAAAGCCTCTTTCAGTAAAGTTAATACCATTTCTGCAAGTTCTTCCAATTCCATCAGTCTTCATCCAATTAATTAATGAAGTGTCAACTCCACCCTGAAGGATAAAGTCTTCCATAAGCTTACCAACCTCGTTATCAGCAAATGCTGTTATAACTGCAGTCTTAAGACCAAAGCATCTACGAAGACCTCTAATTACATTATATTCTCCGCCACCTTCCCAAGCCTTAAAGCTTCTAGCTGTTTTAATACGACCTTCGCCTGGATCAAGTCTAAGCATTACCTCTCCTAAACTTACTGCGTCAAAGGTACATTCCTTTTTGTCTCTTAATTTTAATTCCATAATACCCTCCTATAAGTATTCAAACTTTATATTAATACTTTACTATGTTAAAGGTTAATTTAACTATAATGTAAGCGCTTACATTTGTCAAGAAAAAATATATGTTTTATCTATATATTATTAAATTTTCTAACGATTAAGCTCACTTACTTGTCCTGTTGCATTGTGATTATAAATAATATTATCTATCTCCGCCAAATCACTTGCAGGAAGATCACCTGGTATAGTGTTCTTTACACTAGATGTTGCATTTCCATACTGAAGTGCTTTAAAAGGATCATTGTGTTTAAGCAATCCATATAACACACCTGATACATAGGCATCTCCAGAGCCTATTCTATCTATTACATCAATATTTTCGTAAGGCTTTTCCTCATAAAACTTATCATACTCCTTACTATATATAGTTGATGTAAAATCATGGACTTTTGGACTCTTAACATTTCTTTGTGTTGTACACACTATATTTACAGGATACTCCTCAGTATAACTCTTCATAATATCTGATATATCACCAGTTTTTTGCATCATTCTTCTACTGGTTTCCTCTGATATGAAAAGTACATCAATATACGGAAGTATAGACTTTATTGTCTCACGCGCCTCTTCCTCACTCCACAAATTTGCTCTATAATTTACGTCAAATGATATTTTGGCACCGTTTTTCTTAAATCTTTTGATTAATTCTATGGCTACTTCTCTAATATCCTTACTTAATGCCAATGTTATTCCACTTGTATGAAACATTCTAGTTTTCGAATAAACATCATCTGGAATATCATCTAGCACAAGTTTCGTAAAAGAAGAATTCTGTCTATCGTAAACAATAGATGGTTTTCTTGGAGCAGCACCATACTCATAATAATAGATTCCAAGTCTGGCATCATCAGAACTGTCATATACAAGATTATCATCTGATACACCATCAAATCTAATACGATTCTTAATAAATGCCCCGATACTGTTATTTGGCAACTTTGATATTATACCGGTTCTTAAACCTAAATGCGCAACACCTGCTGCAACATTTAGTTCGGAACCTCCTGCTCTTTTATCAAACACCTCTCCTCTAGACATTCGTTCATATCCTGGGGGAGATAATCTTAGCATTATTTCTCCTAGGGTTAATAAATCATACTTTTCGATATGTAACACCTCCTAGCTTTTTCTGATTAACATTTATAAGCTCAGGTTCTTCATCAACACTACCAACAATTTCTATATTGCACATAGTAATCATATCAGCATTTTTGATAAATATTCCTCTTCCACACATATCCGGAAAATTGTCCATCATAATTGGACATATAGGAACTCTTTCTTCTTCTGGAAGATATGAAACCTTAACATTATCCATATAAACACCACTTACAGGGCTTTCAGGAAGACCATAAATACACACAAATACTGAATTCACTCCCTGACATTCAATATCACTTATAGTAAGATTACCAACACTTGGTGTCTTCTCATCTACAGGCAATGCCTCTTGGCACTGAACATAATCAGAATGTCCATCAGGGTCACAGAAATAGAACATATTGACAGTGAAAGGCATATGTACATAATTCATCTTAATATTAGAAAATCTAAGGTTACCAAGTACTGATCTATTCCCTCTACCTCTTCTGGATTTTACTCTAAGGCCTCTGTCTGTGTGTTCGAAAATACATTGGCTAACATCTAGATTACAAACTCCACAGGCAATTTCACTACCAATAGTAACAGCACCATGACCTCTTTCAAACTTACAGTTTCTAATGGTGATATTCTCTGTTTTCTTGTAATGATATTTTGCCATATAAATCTTACCACTTTTAAGAGCTACACAGTCATCTCCAACAGAAATTTTAACACCAATAATTTTTACATCCGAACAATTCTCTGGATCTATACCATCTGTATTTGGAGAATTATCTGGATTATATATACTACAATCAACAAATGATATATTATCTGAATAATACGGATGAATAGACCAACATGGCGAATTCTGGAATTTTAATCCTTGAATTCTTATATTAGAGCACCTTGTAAGCTCTACAAGCTTAGGTCTCCAAGCAATTTTCTTATTTCTAACATCTATCCACCAATCAGAATTCTGTGCATTACCATCAATCATTCCACAGCCAATGATATCTACATCTTTAACATCCTGACCTGTTATAAGAGAAGCAAAACTGCTTAAAGGATTTCCTTCCCAAGACGTAAAGCTCATCTCTTTTTTAATATCATCTGTTCTTCTAACCATTCCAGGTAATACAGGATACTCATTTCTATCAGTTAATCCAAGTAAAACTGCACCCTCTTCTATCAAAAGTGTTATTTTACTTTTCAAAAAAATTGGTCCTGTAAGATATGTACCATTGCTTATACGAACAGTACCACCTTCCGGACAGCAATATACAGCTGCCTGTATTGCTATTGTGTCATTTTTCACACCATCTCCCACTGCTCCAAAATCTGAAACATCAAGCAATACTGTCTCTTTATTGGTTCTAATAACACAACTACTTACATCTTGATTAGAATCAGCTTCTTTAAGCTTTATCTCGTATTCTGTATCTGGACGTAAATTGAAAACTGAAAAAACATTTGTATCTATTCTATATCTATACTCATCATTAACATACAAATCATATGTATTTCCTGATAAATACGCCTCACTATTATTCATTTCAAAGGTTACACTTCTGTTAAAAATGTCAACTATTTTGAAATCCATCATTAACTATCCTCTTCTCAATAACTCTATATATGCTAAAAGAAGTGGAGCCACTCCCTTAGCCTCATTCTTAACTACAGGCTCACTGTAGTAATATTCTGCGGAACCATCTCTTCTAGTCTTTCCTCCTAATCCTGCAACCAGGCAAATACCACCAAGCTCAAGATTTCCATCATCGTCAATTTTTAAATACTTATCAATGATACCTTCTAGAGCTTTAATTCCCATTTCCTCATATACGTCAGGCAAATATCCTAATCTTACAGCCTTAAGTATTGCATATGCAACCAGGGCTGTTCCTGATGTTTCAAGGTAATTTCCTTCTTCTCCCTGATGGTCTACAACCTGCCAAAACATACCACTTTCGTCCTGAAATGGTTTTAATGCTTCAACAAGATTCTCTAATAATCTTAGTAAATATCTAAATTCATCATATAAAACATCTGTCATAGCTGTAGCAGTTTCAACAAGTGCAACTGAAAACCACCCAATTGCTCTAAGCCAGAAATTCGCGCTACAACCTGTTTCGGGATTTGCCCAGTACATCTTTCTGCTCTCATCGTATCCATGATAATAAAGACCAGTTTTCTTATCTTTCATTAATCTTTCAACATTCTCAAACTGATGTATAGAATCCATACAGCCCTTCATACCATTGAACTTCATCTCATATTTCATATAAAATGGTTGAGCCATATACATTCCATCAAGCCATACTTGGAATGGATATATATTTTTATGCCAAAAATTACCTTCATTGGTTCTTGGCATTCTTTCTAATTGTCCTCTAACTATTTCTATAGCTTTACGATATTTTTCCTGTCCTGTCTTCTCATATAAATAGAACAAATTGCTGGCTGTATTTACATTATCCAAATTAAATTCTTCCGGATCATATGTCTCAATTGTTCCATTTTCCTTAACATAATAATCCACAAAATTCTTTGCAAATTCGTAATACTTTTCATTACCAGTCATTTCATAAAGGGACAGAATAGCTGTAATCATACAACCATCTATGTAATTCCACTTATTAGGCTCTCCGCTTAATACTTTCTCAATATTCCACATAGGAGCCTGTGGTTTTGAATTCTCAAGTAAATAATCTATATATTTATTAATTTTATTCTTAATATTGTTATCTATCATAAATAAGGTCCTCTAAATCATAATAAATCTTATAAATATCTTTTCTCTAAACTTTGAATATATTCTCTAGCTTTTACAGCATTATCTGGAGTAGTATTCTCTAATGTAGCTTGAATAAATGGTTTTTTCTTAACGGCAAATTCGATAATTTGTTCGTAATTCATCTGGCCAAAACCACAGCCTAAACATTTCATTTCACCATTATCCATCACATAATCCTTAAGATGAATAATTGAAATATCCGGTCCTAGAAGTTCAATTGCTTCCTTAATGACCTGCTCTCTTTTATCTAAGTTGTCCGGATGTAACAGATTAACCGGATCAAAAATTATTTGGAGATTTGGAGAATCTATCTTATCTAATACTATTCTTGCTCTTTCTGGATTCCAAACAATGTGTTTATACACTGGTTCTATAGCAAGAATAACTCCAAATTTTTCAGCAGCCTCTATAACAGGCTTTAAATTCTCAATAAATAAATCAAGAGCCCACTTACTATGACACGTCTCTTTATCATAAGAGTATGTAGGATTAGGCGCTCCTGTTTCTGTTCCAACAACACTGCATCCAAGATGCGATGCAAATCTTAAATGTGATACATATTTTTGTTGGATAATCTTTAAAGTATCTTTGTCTGGGTGTGCAAGATTTAAGTAATTACCTAATACAGCAATATCTAATCCCGCATTATGAAATAGATGTTTAAGATACATGGCATAGCCTGGAGATAATGCATCAACATCTGCACTTAATCCTTCAATTTTAGAAAGCGCCAAATGAACACATTCAAATCCTTGTGACTTTACAACATTAAGTCTACTTTTTATATCTAGTTTTTCAGAATCATGTAATCTAAGTCCTATCTGCATAACGTTTCCTCAAAAATACTAATTTAACTATTTATAAAATTAACTAATTATCTTCAACCAAACCTTCCACATTATCAATTTCATCATCTAAATCAGATTCATAATAATCATCATCTGATGAATATTTCTTTTTAGGAATATATTTATCAAATATCTCTTGATAATGTGCAGACATCCAATAATTAACTATACTCATTCCAACATTTATAGTTATAAAATTAACCAAAAATATTGTAAACATATTTGCTAAAACAACTCCGGCAACAATAAGTGCCAATAAAATTGTTTCCTTAATATGAGTGAAAGCTATTAAGAAAGAATATTTTATTGTATTCTTAATCGTATTAACAAACTTTGACTGAATAGCAAAAACATACAATATGGAAATTAAGTATAAAATGGAAAATGCTAACACCACTCCCCATATTAACTTTGAGCCAGGCATCTTATAATTATTCCAGAATACAAGTCCCAAACCAAGAAGCGCTCCTACCACAAGATAAATCAACCATAAAATAGTAGACTGCTTAAAATTCTCCTTAAAAGACTTAAAGAAATTCTTGAATATATATCCCTCATCAGCTCTAAGCTTCATACAGCTGTATACTAAGGCTGTAGTTGACGCTCCCAATGTGACAATTGGGAGCGAACATACTAGCCAAAGAATATTCAGCATCCATAAGTTTCCTATTAAACAAAAGAATCTAATAACTGGGTTGTCTAAACTGAATAATCCTCTAAACATCTTTCACCTCGTAAATCTTAACCCTTTACACCACCTGCTGAGATACCTTCAATAAACTGGTTCTGAGCAGCGAAGAATACTAAGATATTTGGCATAATTGATATAAGTGATGTAGCAAGTACTCTGTTCCAATCAAATCCTGCGTCACTATCCATAGAAAGCTTTACAAAGATTGTTGCTGGGTACTTAGCTGGTGTCTTTACATAAAGAAGTGGTCCAATAAAGTCATTTGAAGCCCACATAAACTTAAACAATGCACAAGATACTACAGCTGGCATAATCATAGGTACGATTATCTTTATAAGTATCTGGAATACATTACATCCATCAATCTGTGCTGATTCTTCAAGTTCCTTAGGTACTCCTCTTAAGAACTGAATAAGCATGAAGATGAAGTATGTCTCTGTTGCAAATGCAGCAGGTACAATAAGTGGAAGGTAATGTTCTGAACCTACCCAACCAAACTTGTTGAATAACATGTACTGAGGTACATTAAGTACTACCTGTGGAAGGAAAAGCATAGCCATCATAAGACCAAATAATATATCATGTCCTACGAATTTGAATCTAGCAAATCCATATGCAGTAAGTACTGATGAAACTACTGTAAGAATAACCTGTGGTATAACATAAGAATATGTGTTAAGCATAGACTTCCAAATGTTAATATTACCACCATAGCTCTTAACAGCATTCTTAAATCCATCAAGTGTTCCCTTTAAAGGAATAGGATTCATGGATGAGAAAATCTCACTATTATTCTTAAATGCAGCACCAACCATCCAAATAAGTGGATAAATCATTATTGCTCCAACAAGAATAAGTACAAAATATCTTAAGAAGGTATTAATACCTCTTCTAACCATAAGGTTTCTATTAGCTCTTTTAGCTTCTTTACTTAAGCTCTTCTTACCAAGAACAGGTGTCATCTCCACCTTATCAGAATTTGGAGTGATATCTGTCTTCTTAGAAGCATCTATATTATTGTTAGACATATTCTACACTCCTTTCTAGTTCTCTTCGTCGCCATAGTAAACCCAATGTTTCTGGCTCCAGAAGGAAATCATTGTAAATATCATAAGAATTACAAACAATACCCATGCCTGTGCACTTGCCTTACCCATATCATAAGATACGAAAGCGTTGTTATAGATAAGAAGTGACATAAGAGTTGTTGAACCAAGTGGGCCACCTCTTGTGATAATGTATGGTCCATTGAACTCCTGGAATGCCTGAACTAACTGAGTTACTAAGTTATAGAAAATAACTGGTGTTATAAGTGGTACTGTTATAGAGAAGAACTGTCTTGTCTTGCTAGCTCCATCAATAGCTGCAGCTTCATAAAGTTCAGTAGGAACTCCCTTCAGTGCGGCTAAGAATACAACCATGGCCGATCCAAACTGCCATACACGAAGTATGGAAATCATCAGAAGTGCCCATTTTGGATCTGACATGAAATGTGGCGCATCTATTCCTAATAATGCAAAACCAGATCTAATAAGTCCGTTATCATTAAACAGTGCTTTCCATAGAACTGCTATTGCTACTGAACCACCAAGGATTGATGGTACGTAGTATATTGTTCTAAAGAGATTTACTCCCTTAAGCTTGAAATTCAAGATGTAAGCTATAAATAATGCGAAAACCAGCTTCATAGGAACTGTCATAAATGCATACTTAAATGTTGTTATAAGAGCTGTTTTTTCAACAGCTATTGTAAATACATCCTTGTAGTTCTGAAGGGTAAATCCATCTGATTTACCAGTGAACAGATTATAGTCTGTGAAACTATAATAAAGTGATGACAAGAATGGATAAGCTTTAAATACAAGAAATCCAATAAGCCAAGGAATTATGAAGATGAAACCTATATTCTTTTTTCCGAATTTTTTCAACTTGTTCATAAATCTGCTCCTTCTTTTAATATAGCCTGATAGAATTTTAATCCATCAGGCTATACAACTTACTTAAATATAGTATGATTACTGTGCTAAAGCATCCATATAACCATTGTATAAATCTTCTGCAGCCTTATCTAAGCTATACTCTGAACCTGCTGCATCCATACCATATGAGAACTGCTCAAATACTGTAGTATAAGTTGAAGTATCTCCCTTAAGCTTTGAGCTGTCGAAAAGTGGATTCCAGTAAAGTGGATCTGAGTTGATAACTTCTGTATGAGCCTGAGCTGAAAGTGGATTAATCTTACCAGCAGCATCTACAACTTCATAAGCAGCCTTAGACTCTGGAATACCTCTCTCTGATGCCATAATAGCTGCACCTTCTGGATCATTTAATAAGTAGTTAAGTAACATAGCACACTCACGTGGATGCTCAGTATTTGCACTGATTGAGAACATAAGTGATACCTTTGAGTATGACTTAAGCTCTGGGAATACATTACCAACTACAAGGTCATCACCGTTATCACCAAGAGCTGATACATACTTAGCTGGTGATGAATCCCACTCGAAGATACCTGCGTACTCACCATTGATGAATCTCTGTGACTTATCCATTGAATCAGCACCCTCACCATCAAGATATGGAATTGTAGGAATTACATGTGCATCCTCAAGTGACTTAATAAATTCAAGACCCTTCTTAAGATCATCCTGAGTTACTGTAAGCTGATTGTTCTCATCGATAATTGGCTTACCAGTCTGTGCCTGTAAATAGAATGCAACAAGAATTGCTCTATCGTACTCTCCAATTACAAGTGGATAATAGTTATCACCAAGCTTATCCTTAAATACAGGACCAGCTGCCATAAGTTCATCTAAAGTAGTTGGAACTGAAAGACCTGCCTGCTCAAATGTAGCCTGATTCCAGTAGAATGTTCTACCAGTGATTGAAACAGGGATACCTGCCTGACCACCCTTTGAGTCTACACACTTAGCAAGAGTTGCCTCATCATACTGTGTAAGATCAAAAACATCTGAAACTGTATTTAAATCAAGATATGTAGTACCGTCTGCATCATACTTTCCTATCCAGTCGAAATTAGTCTGCTGTACGTCTGGGTTGTTTCCTGAAAGATACTCTGTAGCCTTTGCAGTCTCCCAGTCTGACCATGCTCCGAAGTTAATCTCAACATCGATACCTGGATATTTTGCTTCGAAAGCCTCTACAGCTGCCTGAGTAGCTTCATGTCTTGAATCGCCACCCCACCAGTCAAATGTGATAGTACACTCATCATATGCTGCTGCATCATCTGCAGGAGCTGCTGTAGTATCACCTGCAGCCGCCTCTGTTGTAGCTGCTGCTGTTGTAGCCTCTGTAGTTTCCTTCTTCTCCTCACCACAACCTGTTAATGTTGTAGCTAACATAGCTGTTGCAAGAAATGCTGATAAAAATTTCTTTTTCATTAAACTAAATCCTCCTTATAATACTTTTATGAAATGAAATTTTATTGTGGTTTCGCATATTCACCATAAAAAGTATGCCAAACCATCCGTGAAAGCACTTTCATTAATGCATAATCAAATGATATATGATTTTTTACCCCCTTGCTACTATTTTTAAGCTAAAATTTATAAAAAACTACTGATTTTTTGTCATCTTTATGTTATAATCACAAAAAGTAACTCAAAAATGTAAACGTTTTCTTTAGGGGAGTTGAATAAAAAAATGAGAGTATCAGACTTAAACATTGACAGAATATACATAAACAGCGAAACAAGAGATTCTAATTATAAAATGGTTGATAACCATTTTCACTACTATTATGAAATATACTATGTAAGAAGCGGAAAAATAAGATTCTATGTTGATAATTCCCTTTATACATTGAAAAGTGGAGATATTATGATAATACCCCCACATATGATACACTTTGTAACTTATCTATCAAACTGTGTACGAATCAACATTTATTTTAAATTAGAAGATTTAGTTAATAACGAACCACCATTTATGGCTAATTTTGAAGAAAAGTTCTTAAAACTTACTACTATTCATATTCCTAGAGCCTACAGAGATAATATGAATACAATAATAGACACTATGCTTCATGAAGACACTATTGATGACTCATCAACTAAGATGATGCTATCATTATTATTGAAACAATTTCTTCTTTCATGTAACAGATATTGTGTATTCAATATCACTCCTGATGGTTACAATGAAGATGAATACATATTAAAAGCTGTACAATATATTAATGAAAACTTTCATTCTAATATAACTCTTACAAATATGGCCGAGATGGCCGGACTTAGTCCTAGTTATTTTAGTAAAAAATTCAAAGCAACCACAGGTTCTGGAATGAAAGAATATTTAACTTATGTGCGTCTGAACCACGCTTCTATGGAATTAATATCTACAGATCACTCAATAACTAATGTTGCTTTAAATTGTGGATTTAGTGATAGCAATTACTTTAAGGATTCATTTAAGAAAACCTATGGTATGTCTCCAAGAGCATACAGAAATTCAAAATCTACTAAATATATAATGCCAACGGATATGTCCGCACAAAACAATAAGAAAAAATAAAGTTACTTCCTATCTGTAATAACATAATATGGTCTATCCCACTCATTAGTACCCGGGCCATAAGATCCATATTCTTCAAATTTAATGGTCTGGTGTGATTGGGTCTTCCCCCAATCATCCCAGCCCTTTTTATTTATATGTTGACCAAGATAACAATTTTCAAGTCTTACTTTACCATACTCTCTCCACGGTCTTGCTATATAGCAACTTCCTTTTTCTAAAGATTCACTCGATTCAAATCTGCAATTCCTAGCCACAAACCCTTCATCTACGTTCTCCGGAGTACATGGAGCAAATACAAATCCTGGTTCATTACTAATAAATACACATTCATCAAAGAAAGCGGTTGCACCACCAAATATAAAGTCAACACTACCTTCTATAATACATTTTTTGAAATGTACCACTCTGTTTGTTCTTGGCTCAAACTGTTTGGGTCCCAAAAAACCATCTTTTTCATATTCTTTGGGTGGTAATGGTGCCAGAAATAATGAATCCTGAAATCCTTTAATGTGACAATCTTCAAATACTATATTATCACCATCAACATATAAGGCAATAGCTTGCCCAACTAGGCTCCCACTACCTGCTTTATTTTCAAATACACAATTTTTAAACATTATATTATTACCGTCAACAAGAACAGTTTGAGTTCTAAAAGTATGATATGGCCTTCCATCTTCATGTGTCTGGTAAGCACCAATGTCTCCTTCATACTTTTTTTCTTCTATTATTAAATTGTCATCATTTATTATATATTGCATAAATCTCCTCTTTTAACATTATTTATATGATTATATTATTTTATAATATTGCACAATTCAAGTCTTGCAATTTTTTTAAATTACTATTAGGATAAATATGGTAGCACTTACATTTTAAAATTACAAGTGAGGTTTACATATGGGCGATAACAAAATGATTAATATTTATGACATTGCAAAAATGAGTGGTGTTTCAATAGCAACCGTATCTCGAGTTGTTAATAATAATCCAAAAGTTAGTGAAAAAACTAAGGCTAAAGTTATGGAAGCTATAGAAAAATCTGGCTATACACCAAATGTATTTGCTCAGGGATTGGGTTTGAAATCAATGAGAACCATAGGTATATTGGTTCCTTCTATAGCTGATCTTTACATGTCAAGAGCTGTTGCATATATTGAAGATAATCTTCATGATGCAGGCTATGACTGTATATTACATTGCAGTGGATATACTGCAGCCGAAAAAGAAACTCACATTCAGCTTCTTTTAAATAAAAAAATAGATGCTATTATTCTAGTTGGTTCTACCTATGCCGGCTCAGATGACGAAACACATAACACCGACTATATCAGAAGAGCTGCTAAAGATGTACCAGTATTCATTATTAATGGTCTAGTAGATGGTGATAACATATATTGTACAGCTTCTAATGATTACCAAGCATCCTATGATGTTACTACTGCCCTTATCGAAAATGGATGCAATAAAATATTATTTTTAACTGATTCACGTTCATACAGTGCTAACCAGAAGAAAGAAGGTTATAAACAAGCTTTGTCTAACGCTGGATTAAAATCTGAAGATAAGATGATGATTTATACAGAAAATTCAATACCTGTTGTTAAAAATCTACTTAACAATTTAAAAGATATTGAATTTGACAGTGTATTTGCTACAGATGACGCAATGGCTGTTGGTGCAATAAAGTATGCTTTATTAAAAGGCTTAAATGTTCCTGAAGATATATCCATAGTTGGCTACAACAACTCAACACTTTGCATATGCTCTGAACCTGAGCTCTCCTCTGTTGATAATAAAATAGAAAAGGTATGTAAAGATACATGCTCTCGCCTAATAGATATATTAAAAGGTGAAGAGAATGTTCCAAACCAGAGCGTTGTAGCTTGTTCATTGGTAAAGCGAGCAACTACAGATTTTTAAAAATACATTTTAATTGACATATAAATCTTGAGAGTAAGGAAAATTTGTTATTTTTTCCTTACTCTCTTTTTATTTCTTGACATTTAACTACACAAGTGGTAATAATTAATGTAAGCGCTTACATATTATAGGCGAATTTTTCTATTTATTGTATTATAAGGAGGTTTATTTTGATGAAAGCATTTATGGACGAAAATTTTATGCTAAAAAACGATACAGCTGTAAAACTTTACCACAGCTATGCTGAAAATCTACCACTTGTGGATTATCATTGTCATATTTCTCCAAAGGAGATTTTTGAGAATAGACGTTACAATAATATTGCTGAAGTATGGTTAGGAGGAAAAAATCCTGATGGTTCATATTTCGGTGATCATTACAAATGGAGAGTTATGCGTTCTAATGGTGTAGAGGAAAATACTGTTACAGGAGATGCTGATCCATATGACAAGTTTGTCGCATTTGCTGAGGCTCTTGAAATGGCAATTGGTAACCCTATGTACCACTGGTGTCACCTTGAGTTAAAAAAATACTTTGGTATTACTACTCCACTTACAAAATCTACAGCTAAAGAAATTTGGGATAAGACAAAAGATATGTTACAGAACGATCCAGAGCTTTCAGTAAGAGGAATTATTAAAAAATCAAATGTTAAATATATTGGTACCACCGATGATCCTGTGGACTCTCTTGAGTGGCACGAAAAGATTCTTGCTGATTCTTCAATAGATTTTATGGTTTGCCCATCATTTAGGCCTGACAAGGCTATCAACATTAATAAGGATGGCTTCCTTGATTATATCAATCAGCTTGCTAAATCAGTAGGTAAAGAAAGCTTAGATACAGCAGATGATGTTATGGCTGCTCTTGATGAAAGACTTGATTATTTTAAGTCTCATGGCTGTAAAGCTACTGACCACGGTATAGATTATGTACCTTTCAAATTAGGTTCTGCTGAAGAAGTAAATGCAATTTATAAGAAAGCAGTTAAGGGCGAATCTCTTACAAAGGATGAAGTTGATATTTACCAGACTGCTATTCTTCTCCACCTTGGTAGAAAATACAAAAAAGAAAATATAGTTATGGAGATTCACTACTCCTGTACTAGAAATGTTAATGAGAAAATGTTCAAGATTGAAGGACCTGACACAGGCTTTGATATGATTGCTAAGAGTAATTGTGGTGATGAACTTGCAATGTTCTTATCTGAATTAAATAAAACAGATGAGCTCCCTAAGACTATCATCTTCTCTCTTGACCACAACGACTTTAACCTTATTGGAACCTGTATGGGAGCGTTCCAGTCAAGTGAAGTTCCTAGCAAGATTCAGATGGGTGCTGCTTGGTGGTTCCTTGATACAAAGGACGGTATGGAGGAGCAAATGCGTTCTTTAGGTAATCTCGGCTTACTTGGAAACTTTGTTGGAATGCTTACAGATTCACGTTCTTTCCTCTCATACACCAGACACGATTATTTCCGTCGTATTATGTGTAATCTTATTGGTCAGTGGGTTGAGGATGGTGAATATCCAAATAACGAAGAATCACTTAAGAAAATCGTAGAAGGAATTAGTTACAATAACGCAATTAGATATTTTGGAATCTAAATAAAGGAGGATTATATGAATAAGCTTAGCTATAAAACTTTAGATGAAATTGGATATGATGGTTACTTACTTAAAGATGCACCTGAGAAAGTACTTCAATTCGGTGAAGGCAACTTCTTAAGAGCATTTGTTAATCACTTTATTGATGAAATGAATGAAAAGGCAGGATTTAATGGTAAGGTTGTTGTTACTCAGCCTATAGCTCAAGGTCTTGCTAATATGATAAATGAACAAGATGGTCTTTATACTCTCTTCTTAAGAGGTTCAGAGAATGGCCAAAAAGTAAATAATAAGAGAGTCATTTCTTGTATTTCAAGATGTTTAAATCCATACGAGGATTATGATGCCCTTATGGATTGTGCAAATAATCCTGACCTTAGATTTATTGTATCAAATACAACAGAAGCAGGTATTACATATGATTCATCATGCAAGTTCGAAGATAAACCAGCTTCTAGTTTTCCTGGAAAACTTACTGCTTTTCTTTATAAGAGATATCAAAATAAATTACCAGGATTTATTATACTCTCATGCGAGCTAATTGACCATAATGGCGATGAACTTAGAAAATGTGTACATCAGTATATCGACCAGTGGGGTCTTGATAATGACTTTAGATTATGGGTTGATAAAGACAACATCTTCTGCTCTACTCTCGTAGACAGAATTGTTCCAGGATATCCAAGAGCAGAAGCTGAAAACATCTGCAAGGAGCTTGGCTACCAGGATAATCTAATTGATACCGCAGAGTGCTTTGGTTTCTGGGTAATTGAAGGACCACAGTCAATCAAAGATGAATTTCCTGTTGATATTGCTGGTCTTCCAATTATTGTTGTTGATGATGTTACACCGTATAAGCAGAGAAAAGTTCGTATATTAAATGGAGCTCATACTTCATTTATTATGGCTGCATATCTTGCTGGTCAGGATATTGTACGTGATTGCATGGATGATGAAGTAATTAAAGGATTTATGAACAAAACTATCTACGATGAGGTAATTCCTACACTTGAATTATCAAAGGATAATCTTATGCAGTTTGCTTCTGATGTATCTGATAGATTTGCTAATCCATTTATAGATCACCAGTTGTTATCTATTTCTCTTAACTCAACATCAAAGTGGAAGGCTCGTTGTATGCCATCACTTCTTGAGTATTATAAGAGAAATAACACACTTCCAAAATGTATGACATTCTCTTTTGCTGCCTATATTAGTTTTTATCACAATGGCAACGAAAAAGGTGATGATTGTCTACTTGCAAAGCGTGGCGATGATACATACAAAATCATGGATGATCAATGGGTTCTTGATTTTTACTATAATCATAAGGATGATGACGATGCTACTATTGCAAATTCTGTCATTAATAATACAAAAATGTGGGGAGATGAATTAATGAATCTTCCAGGATTTGAGGCTCAGGTTACAGAATATCTTTCTATAATTCGTGAGAAAGGTATGTACGAAGCTCTTAAATGTATCCAAAAGTAATATTAAAAGATATTCAGGAGATAAAATATGAAATTAATTCAAATTAATCCATCTGATAATGTAGCTGTTGCCTTAACTGATATTTCAAAGGGAGAGATTCTCTCTTTTGATAACTGCGATGTAACAGCAACAGAAAACATTGCCAGAGGACATAAAATTGCTTTATGTGATATTAATGATGGTTCTGATATTATAAAATATGGAAATGTAATTGCTCATGCAAAAAAGGATATAAAAGTTGGTAGTTGGGTTCATACACACAATGCTGCTACTACTCTGTCTGACGAAGGAAATTACAGCTACAATCATAAAACTTATACTCTACCACAAGTAGCAAATCGTTCATTTAAAGGATATCGTCGACCTAATGGTAAAGCAGCTATCCGTAACGAAATATGGATAATTCCAACTGTTGGATGCGTTAATTCCATAGCTACAGAACTTGTTAATAATAATCAACATCTTGTAACTGGAAATATAGATGGACTATATACCTTTACCCACCCATTTGGTTGCAGTCAGATGGGTGGTGACCATGAACAGACAAAGAAACTCTTAGCATCACTTGTTAATCACCCAAATGCAGGAGCTGTACTTGTTCTTGGCCTAGGTTGTGAAAATCTTACTCTCTCTCAATTTCAGGAACAGCTTGGTAGCTGGGATCCTGATAGAGTAAAGTTCTTAATCACCCAAAATGTAGAGGATGAAATAGAAGAAGGAGCTAAAATCCTTGAAGAACTTGCACAATATGCAGGTAAATTCTCCAGAGAAGATATTCCAGCAAGTGAACTTGTAGTTGGTATGAAATGTGGTGGTTCTGATGGTTTATCAGGTATTACAGCAAATCCTACTGTAGGAAGATTTTCAGATAGACTCATTGCCCTTGGTGGTTCCACTATACTTACCGAGGTTCCAGAAATGTTTGGTGCTGAATCAATACTTTTTGATAGATGTGAAAATCAAGAAGTATTTAACAAAGCTTGTGATATGGTTAATTCATTTAAAGAATACTTTGTATCACATGGACAGGTTGTATACGAAAACCCTAGCCCTGGAAATAAAGCTGGTGGAATTACAACTCTTGAAGATAAATCCTGTGGTTGTGTACAAAAAGGTGGAAGTGCTCAAATCGTTGATGTTCTTGAATATGCAGATATGGTTACCAAAAAAGGTCTTAACCTTCTGTCTGGTCCAGGAAATGATTTAGTTAGTGCTACTGCTCTTACTGCTGCAGGTGCTCACATGATTCTTTTTACAACCGGACGTGGAACTCCGTTTGGCGCTCCTGCTCCAACAGTTAAAATATCTACAAACTCAGCTTTATACAATAAAAAGAGTGGATGGATAGACTTTAATGCAGGAACCGTTGCTGAAGGCGAAGATTTAGATGCAGCCGGAGATAGACTTTTGGATTTCGTATTAGAAGTAGCAAGCGGTAAAGAAACTAAATCTGAAGAACGCGGATTTAGAGAAATATCTATCTTTAAAGACGGAGTTGTGTTATAATGTGCTTAATAGTGAGCCATGCACATTCTCGCCTGAATATGGCTGTTGGGAGCTTGCTCACATAAAGACATATTCAGGTGAGAATGTATACGGCGAACGCCGCGACAGTGAGCAAACTTGCTTTGCGAACCTGTCGGCATGGCGAATAATAGCTACGGCGAACGCCGCGACAGTGAGCAAACTTGCTTTGCGAACCTGTCGGCATGGCGAATAATAGCTACGGCGAACGCCGCGACAGTGAGCAAACTTGTTTTGCGAACCTGTCGGCATGGCGTCAATTTATATATAAGGAGAAGGAAACAATGTCAAAATTTGGTTTTGGTCAAATGATTGACCGTTTAAAGAAAGAGCCTAAAACAATAGTATTTACAGAAGGAACTGATTCTAGAATATTAGAAGCTTCATCAAGACTTCTTGCAAGTAACTTTTTAAAGCCTATTCTTATAGGCGACCCTGATGAAATATATGATTGCGCTGAGGATAGTGGTTTTAATATCCGTGGTGCTAATATCATCTCCCCTTATGATTTTGAAGACTTTGATAAGATGGTAGATGATTTTATGGAGGTTAGAAAAGGTAAAATTGCTTCAAGAGAGGAGGCTGAAAAGCTTCTTCGTCAAAACAATTATTTCGGAACCATGCTTGTAAAGATGGGTTATGCTGACTGTCTCTTAGGTGGAGCAACCTACTCTACTGCTGATACAGTTCGACCAGCATTACAGCTTATTAAAACTAAGCCAGGAAACACTATTGTTTCATCATGCTTTATCTTAGTTCGTCCTGGAGCTACAGGCGAAAATGTTGTTCTTGCTATGGGTGACTGTGGCATCAACATTAATCCTAACGAAGATGAGCTTGTTGAAATCGCAGAAGAAACTATAAATTGCGCTAAAGTATTTGGTGTTGAGCCATGTGTTGCATTCCTTAGTTACTCTACTAATGGTTCTGGTACTGGTCCAGCTGTTGATAAAATGAGAAATGCTGCGAACAAAGCAAAGGCACGTAATCCACTTATTCCTATTGATGGAGAGATGCAGTTTGATGCTGCTGTTTCACCTTCCGTAGCAAAGAAAAAACACCCTAATTCACCTGTAGCAGGTCATGCTAATACATTTATATTCCCTGATATTAACGCAGGTAATATCGGTTACAAGATAGCACAGAGAATGGGTAACTTCGAGGCTTATGGACCAATCCTTTTGGGACTTAACTCTCCTATCAATGACCTTTCAAGAGGTTGTACAGCAACAGAGGTTTACTCTATGGCTATTATCACTGCTGCTTTTGCAACAAAGCAGAATTAAACTTAATATACAAGCTGTGCGCAACGTGACATACTGGCCGACCTGCTAGGATGAATCCACGCTGACACTTAAAATGGTCAGCTTAGTACTCACCCTGTCGCGGTCGAAGTATAATTAATTGGCGCACAGCTTTTTTGATGACATATAACTTTGTTAATAAGCCATGCAAAATCAGCATGACTTATTAATTTGACCTTTTTTTTAGAATTTTAGGTATTTTTATGAGTGATAACAATAATAAAATCAAAGCAAATCTTTCTAAACGAGACGAAAAATACAGAGATCGAAGCCTTAATGCTCCTATGTGGAAGGTGGTTTTATCTGTTGGATTTCCACTGGCTATGTATCAAAGCTTAAATATATTATTTACTATATTTGATACTATGATGGCTTCAAAGATAAGCTCGCAATCAGTTTCGGCTGTAGCATACTTAGCACAGTTAAATTTTATACTTTCAGCTTTAGGAACAGGTTTAGCAATAGGTGCTGGTGTTCAAATCAGTAGAGCCTATGGCGAGGGTGATTATAAGACTGTAAAGCAAAGAGTAAGTACTATATACGCACTCTGCCTTAGCATTGGTTTGATAATTCTTATTACAATTTTACCATTTACCAACCAGTTCCTACGATTTGCGGGAACACCTAGCTCCCTTATAGAAATTGGTGCACAGTATTTCAAAGTCCAGCTTTTCACACTTGTAGTTAGATTTGTAAACAACGTTTATATCTCCGTAGAACGATCAAGAGGTAATTCAAAGAGAATATTAATTCTAAACACCTTGGTAATAATAACAAAACTTGGACTTACTGCCCTCTTTGTATATGGCATGGACGGAGAACTTGTTATGATTGCTGCTGCATCCTTAATTTCAGAGCTTGTATTACTTGTATTCGCAATAATCAACAGCAAGGACAAGGATAATGCATTTGGTTTTTCTATATCTTCCATTACCCTTAGCAAAGAGGTAAATAAACCTATGATAGTCAGTGCAATTCCTGTAATAGCCGAAAAAATGTTATTTGGCTTTGGAAAAACAATTGTAAATTCAATGTGTACGGTATATGGAGACTTAATGGTAGGTGCAATGGGAGTATCTAATAACTTAGGTGGTATTACAACTAATCCTCAGAATGGATTTGAGGAAGGAACTTGTGCTATAGTAAGTCAAAATTATGGTGCAAAACGATATAAAAGAGTTCTAAGTGCTTTTTACACTACTTGTATAGTAAATATTATTATCGGCTTTATCATATCGTCACTTACCATTCACTTTTCCTATGAGTTGGCTGGATTGTTTGCAAAAAATGACGAAGAATTTAGAAGACTTATTATGCTTACATACAAATATGAAGCCTACGGAGCCGTACCTCTAGGTATAAACGCCTCTGTTCTTGCTCTAATGTATGGACTAGGCAAAACGAAACTATCTATGATTATTAATGTATCAAGAGTATTCGTCTTCAGAATTCCAGTATTCTGGTTCCTTCAAAATTTCACCAACTATGGGGAAAAAAGTGTTGGAATGGTTATGATGATAAGTAATATATCTGTTACAATAATGGCTATATTAGTTGCATATATAGTAATTAAACAATTTAAGAGAGAAAATATAGCCACATAAAAAGTATTATATTAAGAAAATATATTCATGTTAAAAAGACATTGGTAAATATTTCAATGTCTTTTTTTCTTGTATTAATATGTAATATACTCTTTTTATTGAAGTTTTTTTTTAATTAAACTATAATTAAAGCATAGTTATCATTTACTGAGGTGGTTACATATGAAAAAAAGATTTGAAATTGCATTAATTATAAGCGATGTTACAAATACATATTGCCGCGAAATAATAAATGGTGCCATAAAGGCTGCTGAGGAAGAGGACATAAATCTCACAATTTTTCCAATAAAATACATTGGTAACCAAATTGATGACAGTGTTGATTCCCGTTATGAATACCAGTTCAACTCACTCCTTAACTATGCGGCATTGGGTAATTTTGATTATGTAATAGCCGCACTTGGTTGCATTATAGTAAATGGTGGTGAGCAGATTGCAAGACAAATTCATAATATGTTTGGTAATACTCCATTTATTACAATATGCATGGATATTGATAATCTAATTAATGTTCAATATGATAATCACAATGGTATTGTAGAAGCAGTTAACCACCTTGTATCTCAGGGTAGAAAACACATATGCATGTTAACCGGTGACTTAAACAATCAGGAATGTAAGCTTCGCCTTAATGCCTATAAGACAGCTATGGAACTTAATCATATGCCTATTGGTGATTTTATGACTCTAGAATGTAATTTGGCAGGATTATGCGAAGATGAAACAACTCATATTCTGCAGCTTAATCCTGATATGGATGCACTTATATGTGTAAATGATATGGTTGCACAGACCGTATATAAAGTATTTCAAAGAAAAGGCATAATCGTTGGCAAGCAAATCGCTGTAGTAGGCTATGATGATATTCCGGAATCAGCTAAAATGAATCCACCTCTTGCATCAGCAAATGCTGATCCTATGCTACTAGGATACAATGCCCTAAAGCTAGCCATTGCTGCTTTAACAAAACAACCTTTAGGTGATTCAACACTTAAGACAACCTTTATTCCACGATTATCAAGTATGTATAACATGGGTT
>SVEI01000103.1 GCA_015057445.1 Lachnospiraceae bacterium
AGATGTTGATACCTATGAGAAGTATCTGGAGAATATGGATCTAGTGGAAGCATTTTACGAGAAGATTTATGACGAAACAGAATTGCTGGCTATACGACTTAGAGAATATTGCTTGATTTACGCCAAATTGATAGTTGGTTCTGATATGTCTTATGATGATATGTATGATGAATTAGAATCCATACATGATAGTTTGTACGAGGATGCGGGGGAGGTAATCCATGATGATATCTATGATGGTATCTTGGATGAAATGTATGAGTATTACTATGATGGCATTTTGGATGATGCCTACGAGGATGCTGAATATAGTGAATGGTCTGACGCTCGCTCTGAAGAATATGGTTGGTGGTCTGATGCCCGTTCAGATGTGTATGGGGAATACTCTGATTATAGATCTGATTCCTATGGATTGTATTCTGATTTAAGAGGAGAAATATATTCAGAGGATATGGAGGATGCATTGGATGATATAGAGGATTTTGAAAAGGATATACAAAAAATGAAGGATTAATTTGAGGTTTGTTTACAACAAAAACATTAGTACTTCTTTGGTAAAATATGATATTATATCTTCTTGTAAAGGGCTTGGTGAAAACTAAGCCCTTAATAAACGTACAAAGGAAGTAATAATATGGAATCAATAGTGTTAAAGGTTATAGTATGCTTTATAGCAGGTATAGGTGCAGGTGTGGGAACCGGATTTGCGGGCATGAGTGCGGCAGCAGCCATTAGTCCCATTTTGATTACATTTTTAGGTATGGAGCCTTATGAGGCGGTGGGAATAGCCCTTGCCAGCGATGTTTTGGCCAGTGCAGTAAGCGCACATACATATTGGAAGAATAAGAATTTGGATGTGAAAAATGGACTGGTTATGATGATAACAGTCCTTATATTTACCACTGTTGGAAGCTTTGTATCATCTTTGGTGCCAAGCAATACCATGGGTGGCTTTGCGGTGTTTATGACTATGGTGCTGGGTGTGAAATTCATAGTTAAGCCTGTTATGACTACTAAGGAAATGATGGCTGAGCTAGATAGCAAGCAGAGAGTGATTCGTTCTATAATATGTGGCGGTTTGATAGGCTTTATCTGTGGTTTTATAGGCGCTGGTGGAGGTATGATGATGCTTCTTGTACTTACCACAGTGTTGGGATACGAGCTTAAAACAGCAGTTGGAACCAGCGTGTTTGTTATGGCATTTACTGCATTTACAGGGGCGGCTAGTCATTTTGCCATAGGTGGTATGCCAGATATGCTGTGCCTTGTGGTTTGTGTGCTTTCTACACTCCTATGGGCAAGAGTAGCTGCATTAATTGCAAACAAATCCAAGCCGGAAACTCTTAATCGTGTGGTTGGTGTGGTTCTAATTGTTATAGGACTGGCTATATTTGCAGTGAAATTGATTTGATAAATTTTATCGTCGGAAAATTGAGAGATTGAAGTCTATATTGAAAAACATGGCAAAATGACTGAAACCATTAGATGGTGGTGGGTTTTGCCATGTTTTTTATTTCTTATAATCTGGCTGGTTTCACAGTTATTTCACAAAAAGTAACAAAAGTTTACATTTGTTTCAAACTTTAGTCTGTACATGCTGATTTGGAGGATATTATAATCATATTATTCTATTAATTCTAAGGTTTCTCAGGTCTAAAAATTCAGTGGTCCTAGGCCGGCTTTGAGAACTATTTTCACATGAGGAGGAAATTTACGTGGGAAAAGCTGATGTTGCAATAAAAAGCTGGCTTAAGGATTCAAATCGTTTTGCGGATTTGTTTAATGGAATAATATTTGGTGGAAGGAATGTAATATTATCCGAGAATCTTACTGAGGTTAATAGTGAATCTGATGTTATTATCGTTGGGAAAAACAATAAATCAAGGGTTGTAGAAAAATACAGAGACATTATTATGCGATGGAAAGATAATTTGTATCTGGTATTATTGGCTGTGGAAATACAAGATAGGATACATTATGGTATGCCAGTTAGAAAGATGCTCTATGATGCTTTGTCCTATACTGATCAGATGAGAAATATTTGGCAGAACTCGTCCGCTGTAGTCTATAACAAAAAAGTAGAAACAGATGAATTTTTATCTCGGTTTAGGAAAGATGATAAATTATACCCTGTGATAACAATTGTGTTTTACTATGGAGATGAATGGGATGGAAATTTTGATTTGTATGATATGTTTGGGTTTGATGATGATTTGTTAAATAAAGAGGATATGAAAACACTTAAGAAGTACATATCAAATTACAAGATTACGGTATTTAATCCAAGTTTGGAGAAAAATTTAAATATATTCAAATCGGATTTACAAAAAGTTTTCGAAATGATAAAATATAAGGGTGATAAGAAAGGGTTGATTGAGTATACTACTCAAAATAGGGATTATTTTTCTTGTGTAGATTATGAGACTTCGCAAGCCATTAAGGCTTTGCTTGGCACTGGAGATTTATTGAAACATACATTGAATTCTAAAACAAAGGAGGGGAATGATGTGTGTAAGGCATTGCAGGATTTATATGATGATGGAATAACAGAGGGAAAGAAAATAGGTCGAGAAGAAGGTAGAGAAGAAGGTAGAGAAGAAGGTAGAGAAGAAGGGAAAATTCTAGCATTTTCGGAGATGGGTTTTTCCTTAGAAGAGATTGCGAATAGAATATCAAAACCACTTGAATATGTGGAAGAGGTGATAGGACTTCAAACAATATAAAAAGCGAATTATAGATATATTTTTTCTTGTATTCCCAACTTGACCATAGTAAAATTAAACTACACTTATGATTATTTAAGGAGGTACGTTATGGGAAAGTTTGTTATCAAGAAAACTAACACAGGGGTTAAGTTTGATCTTAAGGCATCAAATGGTCAGGTCATAGCAACATCAGAGGTTTATAACTCTATGGATGCTTGCAAGAACGGTATTGCAAGTGTTGCTAAGAATGCACCGGCTGCAGCCGTTGAGGATCAGACAGTTGATGGATTTGTTACAGAAAAGAATCCAAAGTTTGAGATTTACAAGGATAAGGCTGATGAGTTTAGATTTAGATTAAAGGCGTCAAACGGTCAGGTTATCGCTCAGAGCGAGGGTTATACAACTCATGCAAACTGTGTGAATGGTGTAGAATCAGTTAAGAAAAATGCAGTGGATGCGGAGATAGTGGAGGAGTAAGCACTAGTTTAAAAGTGCACGACAGAAGATGTCGTGCACTTTTATTTTTTGTCATAAATAATGATTTCATACTTGCGTAAAGGGATGTTTTTTGTACACATGAAAATGCAAAATATAGTTGAGTCTTACCACATTAAAGTGTATATTTGAAGTAGTATTTTTAGTCGAAAAAAAGGAGAAGCTTATGGGAGAAAATATTATGATAAAGCCCCCTGTGGAGGTGGCTTATAAAGAAGAATTAGAGGCACTTAGAGCTACGGATACTGCCAAAAGGCCACTAAACTGGAGGATGTCACCCCAGGCAGTGCGCACATTTATACTTGGAAGCAATCAGCCTGTGATTTATCAGGGCAAGGAGATTAAGATAGATAAGAAATATTTCGGCAATGATGCATTGGTTGAAAGGTGTATAGTCACACTTGCTGGTAACAGAGGACTGATGCTGGTGGGGGAGCCGGGAACTGCCAAAACTATGCTGTCAGAGCTTTTATCTGCGGCAATTAGTGGTGTCAGCACAAACACTATTCAGGGTACTGCAGGTACCACAGAGGATATGATTAAGTATTCTTGGAATTACGCTCTTTTACTGGATAAGGGCCCGGTTAGAGAGGCACTTGTTCCATCCCCTCTTTATGTGGGTATGGAGCAGGGAATTATCACTCGATTTGAGGAGATTACCAGAACTCCTGCGGAGATTCAGGACAGTTTAATTAGTGTGCTTAGCGATAAGGTGTTAAATGTACCTGAGCTAGGTGACGAGGGCTTAATATTTGCCAAGCCTGGCTTTAATGTAATCGGTACTGCCAACACTCGTGATAAGGGTGTAAATGAGATGAGCAGCGCCCTTAAGAGAAGATTTAATTTTGAGACAGTTGCTCCTGTTCGTGAGGTAGCACTGGAGAAGCAGATTATTATTAGCGAGGTTAATAAGCTGGCTAAGGAGAACCAC
>SVEI01000104.1 GCA_015057445.1 Lachnospiraceae bacterium
GTTAAACATGGCTCTTCCGATTGATACTCTCTGCTGCTGTCCTCCTGATAACTGACTTGGAAGATTCTTTCTTCTATCTGTAAGTCCGATTTGCTCTACTATCTTATCAAGTCTCTCCGGATCCATCTTTCTTCCATCAAGTAAGTGTGGAAGCATAATGTTCTCGTCTACATTTAACACTGGCATCAGATTGTAGAACTGATAGATAAGTCCAATCTGTCTTCTTCTAAAGATTGCCAGCTTGTCCTCGTTTAAGCTGTGAATATCTGTATCCTCGATGAACACCTTTCCGCTGGTTGGCTTATCAACTCCACCTAAGATGTGAAGAAGTGTTGACTTACCACTTCCTGAAGGTCCGATGATTGATACGAACTCTCCCTTCTCTACGCTAAAGCTTACATTGTCTAAGGCTTTGATTTTGGTGTTCCCCTCACCATACTCCTTAGTTAAGTTTTCGCATCTTAAAATTTCCATTTGTTTTTCCTCCCTAGATTCATACTATTTATTTGCTTTCTCCTTTGCTTCGGATAAGCACTTAATTTCTTAGCTTGATGTTACTATATCAGATTAGTTTCTATTTTAAATGACTGTGAGATGAAAAAATAGTGACATTTCTGTCACTATTGCAAAATACATAATTAAGTTATACAATGTTTTTGAAGAGGAATATAAAAAAGGGGTGTTATCAATGAATAATAAAATAGATAATAATAAAATGCATAAGCTTGATTCGATTTTTGTAGTGGGAATTGGAGTTATCGCAACGTTAAGTTCAATGTTAGATATTTTGTTAAAGCATGACTTCCCTGTGTATTCTTGTGGAAGCATATATGGCTCTTATGCTCTATGGTTTATACTTCTAATATATTCTTCACTTAAGTTTAAAGAACAGCAAGGCAAACCAAAATGTATTAAATGGTATACCTTCTTTTTGGTACCATTTATACATATTGTATTTGTAATAGTTGGCTTTGTAATTGGTATTTTGTTAAGTAAAATCTTTAATCTGTAGTAAACAAAAGGGGCTGTGCGTATCTCGCACAGCCCTTGTATTTAGTTCCATTTTTTCCAAATATCAGGTGTATAGCCAATAGTGGCCATCTTTCCATTTCTTACTATAGGTGTTTTTATCACCTGCTGGTTTTCTAGTACTTTTTCTTCTTTATCCACTATATATTTTATCAACGCCAGCAAGTCCTTATCCTTGTGATTTTGGTCTATCATATTGTCAAGTCCGCCTACTGCTTGCTTCACAGAGTTGAACTCACCCTTGCTCATTCCTTTTTCTTTCATGTCTATAAATTGATACTTTATGCCACGCTCCTTAAAGTAGCGTTCTGCCTTCTTGGTGTCGAAGCATTTCTTTGTTCCAAATATTTGTATGTTCATCTAATTTACCTCTCCTATTAGCTCATCTACTCCTGCTTTTCCAAATACTCCGCTGGCACAGTTTTAGTTAGCCATACCCCATTTACAGAGCGATAAAATTTATAACCATCATTTTGCATCTTACCACTAAGCACCTTATACATTAGTAGCTTTCCGTGTCTTTTCCCTACATTTATAGCAGTTTCTTCATCTCCTGACAAATGCACATACAACCTGGACTTAGGTACTAAACCCTCATTATCAATGGACTCCATATATTTCTGCCCTGTTCCATGCCACAGATATTCTGGTGGCTCCACCTCCTCAAGCTTCACATCCACTGGGATGGAGTGACCCTGATTGGCTCTTATTAATGTCCTATCCTCATTAAATGAATATCTCTGCTTATTGTCTGTTCTTACAATCTCCTCAAGTTTTTCCATATCTATGCTATTTTTTGAATCCACTTCATTTATCCCTGCAATTAACTCATCCACATTTGCCCAACCATACTCGTCTAGTTCAATATTAGCAGCGCTTGGCTTGTGTCTTAGGATGAGGCTTATAAACTTGCTTAATTCTGTTAATGATTTACTCATAATATATCACCTCTTTTAGTGTATTTTTCTCATGCAGACTATAACTATTCTCTCATTATACCAATCCATATTATTCAAAGCAAACTATTCCTGATATTTTATACCCACAACGCAAAAGAGACCAAAAACGTAAGTTTTCGGTCTCTTTTTGCGTGAACAGGTTTCCCCGCTCTTGAAGAAAAGTTTTAAAATTTATGAAATGAACTATATTTAATATACAATATAATTATTAACAAATTATGTACATACTTTAAACTTTATGTAAGTATTTTTTTACTTGTATTATTCATAATTAAATCTAATCTGTTCACAATTTCTCTAATTCGCGTTGTCCGAACATATCCGAAAATAATTAATTGTCACCATTGACTAATGAGAATTATTATAGTAATATCTATATAGAAAGAAAGATGCTATCCCATAGGATAAGCGGTTGACCTTTCGGTAGATTTACTTACAAAAAGCAACCTCTACTTTTGGTCGGGTGAGTGGTTGCTTTTTGTATGTACAGATTTATCATCATCCATAGATTTCTTGGTTACTATATCCTATGCGTGCAACGGGATAGCACCTTCATAAATATTATAGTATACACGTAATGCAATACCAAGAACGGAAATACGATAACTGTATTTAATATAATAGAGCTGATAGATTTCACTATCAGCTCTTTCTCTATTACATCTTATTGGTTCTCATTACTCATTTGACTCCAGTGATATTTCATAAGAATCAGCAGCTCCTGTAACAGTGTAGTTCACCATCTCACCATTACATTCTACCTGACCCCTTGCCTCACCATCAGCAAAGTCTTCAGTGATGTCCACTGTCTGACCATATGCTACAAGTAACACCTTGCCATCCTCAGTTTTAAGCTCTGCTGTGTTAGACATTGAACTAACGTTTTCTTCTGTAGATTCATCTGCTTCATCAACCATTGATACTACTACATCGTCATTCTCATCAACCGTAAGGCTCATCTCTGCTACCGCAGCGTCGCCCTCTTGAGTTACAGTAACATCAACCTCCTGCTTCTCACCATTGATATAAACAATTGCCTTTTCCACCCAAGTCTTTCCTGTTGCTGCGTAGCAGATTCCATTACTTCCTGCAAAAGCAATTGCAAATGCCATAAATGCAGCTGCATACTTTAACACATTTCTCTTATCAAATTTCTTTACTTCTTTATTCTTCATATCCATAACCTTTCCGAACAGCGCATCTGGTGCATGAATTTCATCATACGCTCCCCGTACATAATCTCTATTATTCATTTTCCCACGCCTCCTTCAGCTTTGCTCTTAACATTTTTCTTGCTGCCACAAGTCTGGTTCTGACAGTTGGTTCCTTGATATGTAATATTTCAGCTATCTCCTTAGAGGAGTAATCCTCGTAATAAAAGAGGTATATAACAATTCTACTTTTGGCCGGTAGCTCCTTAATGGCTTCAAACAGCTCCTCATGTTTCCCATCTGCAAATTCCACCTCATAGGAAGCTTCTTCAGACATCTCGTCTGTAGAGCCTACATTTCTTCGCCAGAATGTGGAAAATAAGCTGTTGCACTCATTAACACAAACTCTAATCAGCCACTTTTTAATATGCTCCTCATCCTTGAAGCTAACCTGCTTGGTAAGAAGCTTC
Organism: Lachnospiraceae bacterium; assembly: GCA_015057445.1. Lineage (GTDB taxonomy): Bacteria > Bacillota > Clostridia > Lachnospirales > Lachnospiraceae > Coprococcus_C. The sequence continues at coordinate 3,610 of SVEI01000104.1, forward strand.
ATAAAGGTCTGCTGAACCACATCATCTGCATCTTGTGTGGACTTGGTATAGCTTAGAGCTATCCTATAGATTGTATCAATATTCTCTTTTACAATGTGTTCGTATTCTCTACTATCCAAGACCTCACCTCCTGACTTGTGATTTTATTTTAAATCAGAGTTTCTACAGAAACTCTGGCGCCACGCTGGGGTTGCGCTAGCAACATACTTCACTTCCCAGCGTGTGCGCATCTCGAAAGGCCTTCAATATAATAACGGTTGAGAGAGTCGATTTGTGCGATTTATTTTAAAAATATTTTTTAGACTACCACATCCCTTAACGCAAAGCAATCCCCAGTGGAATTAACCACTGGGGATAAGCTTACTGTCTTATATCAATTAATCCTGTCTTTATAACAGTTTTCTCAAATTGATCCGGACAATCTGCACCGGTAATATCAAAATACATATACGGCAACCAATCT
>SVEI01000105.1 GCA_015057445.1 Lachnospiraceae bacterium
GAGCAAGGATCAGATTATTATCTGTTGTCTGTCAGGTCGTGGTGATAAGGATGTTGCAGCAATAGCAAGATATAGAGGAGTGGATTTACATGAGTAGAGTTAAGGAAGCCTTAAGTGGCAAGAAATCGTTTATCGGGTTTCTCACAGCAGGAGACCCATCTATAGATAAGACAGAGGAATTTATAGTTGAAATTGCTCGTGCAGGTGCAGCCATAGTTGAGATTGGAATACCATTCTCAGATCCTATTGCTGAGGGGCCTGTAGTACAGGAGGCAAATGTTAGAGCACTTTCAGCACCTGGTGGATGCACCACTGATATGGTGTTTGATATGGTGGCTAAGGCTAGCAAGAAAGTGGATGTGCCACTTGTGCTTCTCACATATCTTAATCCGGTTTATAAGTATGGATATGAGAGATTCTGTGCAAAATGTAAGGAGACAGGTGTTGATGGTATTATTATCCCGGACCTATCCTATGAGGAAAAGGGTGAGCTTCTTGAGGAAGCAAATAAGTATGGCATCGACATTATTTCACTGATTTCAACAAGCAGTGGTGATAGAATAAATATGATAGCACCTGAAGCTACAGGATACATTTACATTCTTCCATCAGAGGATAATGTGGCAGAGGGAGAGCTAAGTGGAAAGCTTCTTGAGACAGTGGGTCGTATCAGAAAGCTTACTGATACACCGGTTGTTATTGAGTTTGGAGCAAACACACCGGAGCAGATTGCAAGATACAGTGATATTGCAGATGGTATTATTATAGAGACAAGAATCGTAAAGCTTATTGAGAAGTACGGTGCTGATGCAGGTAAGCACATTTACGATTACGTTAAGAAAATGGTAGATAGCATTTAGGAGGAGTGAAAAAATGGAGCTTATTGAAGTAAGAGAAATATTTAGAAATAAAGAAGCATATTTTGATAAAGAGATAGAGATTGGCGGATGGGTAAGAAGTAACAGAGATTCTAAGACCTTTGGTTTTCTTGTACTTAATGATGGTACATTTTTCGAGCCTATTCAGGTAGTTTACAATGACTCTATGGCTAACTTTGATAAGATATGTAAAGTAAATGTAGGTGCAGCTCTTATTGTTAAGGGTACACTTGTGGCTACTCCTGATGCAAAGCAGCCGTTTGAGATTCAGGCAACTGAGGTAGTGATTGAGGGAGATTCAACTCCTGACTATCCACTTCAGAAGAAGAGACATACCTTAGAGTATCTTCGTACAATTCCACATCTTCGTGCAAGAACTAACACCTTCCAGGCAGTGTTTAGAGTGCGTTCACTTGTAGCATACGCTATTCACAAGTTCTTCCAGGAGAGAGATTTCGTATATGTTCACACTCCAATTATCACAGGTAGTGACTGTGAGGGTGCAGGTGAGATGTTCACTGTAACAACTATGGATATGAATAATCTTCCGATGACTGATGATGGCAAAGTTGATTTTAAGCAGGATTTCTTCAATAAGCCAACTAACCTTACTGTTAGTGGTCAGTTAAATGGTGAGACTTATGCTATGGCATTTAGAAACATCTATACATTTGGACCAACATTTAGAGCAGAGAATTCTAATACAACCCGTCATGCAGCTGAGTTCTGGATGATTGAGCCGGAGATAGCATTTGCAGATCTTAAGGATGATATGATGCTTGCGGAGAGCATGATTAAGTACATCATTCGTTATGTATTAGAAAATGCGCCAGAGGAGATGAAGTTCTTTAACAGCTTTATCGATAAGGGTCTTATCGAGAGACTTGAGGGTGTTATGAACTCAGAGTTTGGACACGTGACTTACACAGAAGCTATTGAGATATTAGAGAAGAATAACGATAAGTTTGAGTTTAAGGCATACTGGGGCTGTGACTTACAGACAGAGCATGAGAGATACCTTACTGAGGAGGTATTTAAGCGTCCTGTATTCGTAACTGATTATCCAAAGGAGATTAAGGCATTCTACATGAAGCTTAACGAGGATGGAAAGACAGTTGCAGCTATGGACTGTCTCGTACCTGGAATTGGTGAGATTATCGGTGGTAGCCAGAGAGAGGATGATTTTGATAAGCTTTCAGATCGTATGAAGGAGCTTGGACTTAACGCAGAGGATTACGACTTCTACCTTGATCTTAGAAAGTATGGTTCAGCAAGACACGCCGGCTTTGGTCTTGGCTTTGAGAGAATGATTATGTATGTAACAGGTATGGGTAACATTAGAGATGTATTACCATTCCCAAGAACAGTAGGGAACTGCGAACTCTAGTAAGTCATGCACATAATGAGCGGAATTGGATGGTGGGAGCTTACTTGCAACCAGACATATTGCGGTCATTATGTATACGGCGCACGCCGTAGCTACTTACCAGCTTTGCTGGTAAGGGCGTCATGGCTTATGCTTATGCAGCATGGCTTATATCTTTTCATATGGTTAAAAAAATAAAAGGAGATAATATATATGGGAACTATATATATTCCAGAGGGCTACAAAAGCCCACAGTCCATCAAGGACACAGAAATTGCAATAAAAGAGGTTAAGGATTATTTCGAGAGAGCTTTGGCATCAGCCTTAAAGCTTACCAGAGTTTCAGCACCACTTTTTGTTAAGCCTGAGTCAGGTCTTAACGATAACCTAAATGGTGTTGAACGTCCTGTATCCTTTGGTGTAAAGGAGCAAAATGATGCTCCTGTAGAGATAGTACATTCCCTTGCTAAGTGGAAGAGACTTGCCCTTGCAAACTATGGATTTGCTGTAGGTGAGGGACTTTACACTGATATGAGTGCTATTCGCCGTGACGAGGAGACAGATAACATTCACTCAATCTATGTTGACCAGTGGGATTGGGAGAAGATTATCAACAAAGAGGATAGAAATATCGAGACCTTAAAGGAAACAGTATTTCGTATATATATGGCTATAAAGCAGACTGAGTATTACATATGTGGAAGATATCATTTTATGGATCCATTCCTTCCTAATGAGATTGCATTTATCACAACTCAGGAGTTAGAGGATATGTATCCAGATAAGACTCCAAAGGAGAGAGAGAACCTTATAGCTAAGGAAAAGGGTGCCGTATTCCTTATGGGAATTGGTGATAAGCTTGCTTCAGGTGAGCGTCATGATGGTAGAGCACCTGACTATGATGATTGGACATTAAACGGTGATATTTTGGTGTATTATCCGGTACTTGATATATCCTTAGAGCTTTCATCTATGGGAATCAGAGTTGATGAGGATGCATTAGATGCCCAGCTTAAGAAATCTGGCTGCGAGGACAGAGCTAGTCTTCCGTTCCAGAAGGCAGTTTTAGACAAGGAGCTTCCGTACACCATCGGTGGCGGTATAGGTCAGTCCAGAATATGTATGTTCTTCCTTCAAAGAGCACACATCGGAGAGGTTCAGTCTTCTATCTGGCCAGATGATGTGCTTGAGACTGCAAAGGAGCATGGAGTGAATATCCTGTAGAAGATGACAAAAGTTGTTAAGCCTGTACATATAGCTTATATGTGCAGGCTTTTTTTATGTGCGGTTGTGGCAGGGAGAATTTCATAACACGCTTCGTCGGGGTGATTTTCTAATACCCAGATATGATTTGTGACTAATGACGGGGTCACTTTCAATCCTACATCCCTGTAGGTGAAAGCTGAGCTGGGTATAAGAAAATATACCCCTTCTTCGCTATCGTATGTGAAATACTCCCTGCCTCAACCTAGTGACTCAAATATGGCACATATAAGCTATAGTACAGCCACAACTTTTGTTATGCCTTCGGAATGATAGTTACATCGGCTTTGCCTTGTTGTGTCAAGCTTTTGCCATAGTGTTACCTCCGATAAATGGTTTTTTATTTGTGGTATTAGTATGTGTTGGGTGAAAGATTTTATTCGAAGTAGAAAATGGATGAAAAAGGTTGTGGTGTGGAGTATAATGTGGGTGTAGATAATTGAAGTTGAGGTGTAAAACATGGTCGAATTACATGGGTGGTTAACAATCTGGGAAACTTATGAAGATGAAGATTTATTTTCTCAGGATGAGATTGATGCT
>SVEI01000023.1 GCA_015057445.1 Lachnospiraceae bacterium
CTTAAGCTTTTTGTCCTTTGTAATTCCTATCAACATAGGAATTATTATGATAGCTGAAAATATAATCACTCCAAATACAAATCCCAAACCGTAGGCTAAATTTCCATTCATAATATACACCCCTTTTGTAAATTTCCTTGAAAGCTTCCTGAAAGTTTTTCCACTGCTTCCAAAAAATGTATTACCTTCTTACAAGTTGGAGTATAATACTGAGTTTACATTTTGTCAACTATATTTTACATTTTATTTGTTTTATTTTACAGATTGCTATTATTGATAGCATGTATAATTCCTTATTTTGCTTGTTTTTAAGCTTATTTAATAATCATAATTTCGCTTGTTTTTCATCACATTCTATTTGATTCACATATTACACTTTATTGAAATACACTTCTCCAACTCCTATAGCAGAGCAAATCCCCACCAAGAATGGAATCAAAAATCCATATATAAAAAGATATACAAATGTCTGCCACATTATCCTGTGGAATGCAATGAGACTAATTCCAAGCTGTAATACAGCACAGCCTATAAAAACCTTAATCACAAATTTAAGCATCTTCTTAAATCTGTATAATCTAACAGCTTTTAGTGAAACTGGAAGGTATTTTATCTGTGAATAAATTGAACCTACTCTTCCATTTAAGTTCCCAACTACAAAAGGTTGCATATAAAAGAACACAGGGAACACAAACAAAAAGGCCATCATAGCTAGTAATCCTCTATCATCTGAGGCATTAATAAATGTTGGTTTTCCATTCACATAAAATTCTTCAAAAGGAACTGCCATAAACACAATCTGTATAAATGTAAATATGCCTGCAACAAGCCAGTAGCCTACATTGGAAATATCATAAGTGTAGTACTCCTTGTAGAAGTCATCTATAATACTTTGCTGGCTCTTTATGTATTCCTTTTCATTAAGCATAACTGCTTTGTTTATTTTAATGCCTGATTCATTAGATTTATCATTATTTAATTTATTGTTTTCTTCGTAAGTTATTGCACCCATATGTTATTTCTCCTATATTGATTTTCGTGTTATGTAAACTCATAGCACATCCAGACTCTCACCGAACTTTATCAGCTTTCCATTCTCAAGTATCCCCAGATAATCCATCTTCTGCTCCATCTCTGACTCTATGTGACTAGTCATAAGCACTGATGCGCTTTCATCCTCTATAACCTTGTGGAGAATCTTGAAGAAATCCACTCTAAACACAGGATCCATACCTGCGGTTACCTCATCTAAGAGGTAAAGGCAAGGCTTATGTCCCATGGCAAATGCCATCTGAAACTTCATACGCTCTCCTCTGGACATCTTACTTAAGGTTGCTCCACCTGGCACTCCCATATCCTTCATGGCCTGATGGTAGATTTCCTTATCGTAGTTAGTATAAAATCTACTGAACAAATCCATATTCTGGTTAGGAGTTCTCCCCTCAAAGAATCTGTTTTCATCAGACACAAAGCCTATAAATTGCTTCATGTATCCATGGTTAGCTCTAATATCATAGCCTGCAATTTTAATAGTTCCAGAATATCTAATTTTGTCATTCATTATGTAGTCTATAAGGGTTGTCTTTCCTGCACCATTTGCGCCGGCCAGACCCATTATGTATCCTTCAGGAAGGGCAAAGCTTATGTTATCTAACTTGAATTTGCCCTTGGTCCCTGTTACATTTTCAAATTCTAACATCATAATTTCTCATCAATCCTTTCAATTCCCCATTATAGGATTATGTATTATAAAGTGCTTCTATCATTTCCTTAATATCCTCTGCGGTAAGTCCTGCCTGCTTGGCGTCCCCTATTACCTCAGCCAGTCTCTTTTCCAGCATAACCAGCTGTTTTTCCATAAGATAGTCTGTGTTGTACTCGCAGACGTAAAAGCCTTTACCTGGAACGGAACGAATAAGTCCCTCCTTTTCCAAGTCTTCGTAGGCTCTTTTGGTGGTGATTACGCTGACATTTAAGTCACCTGCCAAGGCTCTTATGGATGGCAGTGCCTCACCTGCGGAAAGCTCTCCGGTAACGATAGCATTTTTCAATTGATTTACAATCTGTTCGTAGATTGCCAGGGTTCCCTGGGGTTGTATTACTATTTTCATACCTTCACCTTATTTCTATATTTTTCGTGCACAAAAATTTATTTATCAAAGCTTCTCTCATAGCTTAATGCCTTCTCCACTGCAGTGTTCCAATAGGTCATATGCTTAATAGTTAGTGGCAACTGGAAAAGTATTGCAGGGATTATAAACAACAGATTCGCATACACATTTACCATTCCACCATCCCAGGAAAGCATACAAGCTATTCCAAACAAGGAGATAACTGTAATAATCATATCGATACCCTGTATCAGACCTCTGCAATCACTTTTAGTCTCCTGCCAAGCATCCCTTTCTTCTATGCCGTATCTCTCATTCATACCACACAGTAGCAGTGCAAATGTTACATAATCGTATACCATTACCACGTAGGTTATCACCCTACATATACCCAGGAGCACCAAGGGCAATGTACATATCATACCTAACAATGAACAAAAGCATATTCTAAATATGGCTGATTTAACTATATATTCCTTCTTCATATCATTTGTAAGTGGCACCATATACATCATCTTAGGCATCTTCATAATATGAAGTGAACCGGAATTAAGTATGTGTATGGTAGGAATCATCATAAGAACATAAATTAGAGCTGATTTCCAAGTTTCAAAAAAGCCTGCAATAGTTGGAAGCATGGCAGAAAAATAAACCACCAAATATGCAAAATGAGCTACCTTCTCCTTAAAGTTCCCCCACCTAAAGGCTGCAAAATAATCCTTTATTACTCGTCCTGTCATCTTCTCTTATCCCCCTTATCTCTCTTGGTGATAAAATACATAAGCTCCTCAAGGCTTGGAACCGCTACAGTAACCTCCTTATCATAGGTGTACCTTAATCTATGATTAACCAAGGCCCTAGTTCCGTAGTTACCCTCCTCCACATGTATTACCTGCTCCTTAGGAAGAAGATTTATCTTGTATTTTTCTCCTGTTATAAGTCTGTAGCTATCTCGCAATTTCTCTATATCCCCTGAGAATATGGTGCTACCATTTTCTATGTATAAAATGTAATCCGCTATCTTATCTAAATCCTCTGTGAGATGAGTGGATAGAATTACACTCTTAGTTCCATCTGCTATGTACTCCTTAAGTACAGCAAAGAATTCCTTTCTAAAGCTTGGATCAAAGTTTGCAGTTGGCTCATCTAAGATAAGCAGCTTTGCCTCATAGGATAAAGCAAATGCGAACTGGAACTTTAGCTTCTCACCCTTAGAAAGCTTCTTAAACTTCCTGTCTCCATCTAATCCAAAACGTTTCATATACATTTCCAAGGTTTCTAATTTGAAATTCTTATAGTAGGCTCCGTAGTTAATACCATTTTCCTTAAGGGTTGCGCTGTGGTCGAAAAGCTCGTCCAAAAGTACTGTTCCTATAAGATTTCTAATCTCCACCTCACTGTCCTTATAACTCATGCCATCTATAAGAAGCTCCCCAGCATTTGCCTTATAGAGACCGAGTATTATGTGAATAAGTGAGGTTTTTCCCGAACCGTTAGGACCTATAAGCCCCATTATATATCCTTCAGGAAGCTCTACTGATATGTCCTTTATACGGAATTTCCCCAAGCTCTTACTAATGTCCTTTAATTGTAGTAGCATCATTTCACCTCCGTGCATCAACTGTGTATATAGATATATACACCATATACACACAGTTGTCAATAGGTTTTTTACAGAATCAATAAAAAAGGTATGCAATCCAAGCTTGCATACCTTTCTTATTACCTACCACTCATAAAATAAACTCTTTATTCCCCTATCTTCCAAAGCATCCTTCGCTCTAAGATAAGGAATTGTATAAGACATTATCTGTCTATCATCATTTATATAATCTAGAACCACTTCCTCCAACACACCAAAGGTTCTTGAATACAAATCATATTCCTCTGAATACCTTTGAGCTGGGTCTGTAACTCCCCTTGACTTAAGCTCATCTATTAATCTAACCATCTCTGGCACTGCCGCATCGCCAAGATCTCTCATAGCCCACACATCTACTGTTTCAAGGCTACCCTCCAAATATCTATCTATATTATATCTTGCTATCAGACCATCCACATTAGATAGGGATAGACCTGCAAACATTACCACAACCACTACACATGACACTGCAACTGCATTAAGCTTTTCCACAAACTGCTTTACCACTGCCACCACAAAAAGTAAAGCCAATACTATCATAAGCCAGCTTGAGTACACTCTCTTCTGGGTAAGTCCATAGGACTCAATGTAAAGAGACATCTTAGACATTGCTGTTGCAATAAGGATAAGGGTGCATACTGCGTAGGTAATTACAATTCCAACCTTTATCTTAGCAACCACAGAATTTTCTGCATTCATAAAAAGCTGTACAAACACTATGATAATCATATTAATAAAGGACACCATACAAAGCTGGAAGAAGCCTTCTCTGGCATATTCGGCATAGCTAAGTCCTGTTGGTAGCTTGCCAGAAAATGCAGACATATAGTATCCCCACTGGGATATAAAAAATATCACATATATAAATATTATAGGCAACACTGCCGTAAGAGTTGTAATCACATGAGCCTTCTGTATGCTTTTTATTTTTGCAACACACTCTTCCTCATTTGTAGTCTCTACTGCTTTATCACTTGATGCCAAGAATAATCTAAATACATACTGTCCCACAATTATCCCTAAGCCAAGCTGCCAGATATTAGAGAATACATTACCTGCATCCATATCTATGTAGCTTCCCATATTCTCTATAATTCTGTAAAATCCTCTGTCATAGGACAAAAGACCACACACCAAAATAGTTGGTATAAATGCTATGAGACCTCCCTTAATAAACTTACCTAGAACAGCTCCGCTTTTCTTTGTTCTTCCTGAGAACATCCCCTGTAGCAGGCTTCCAAGCTTATTAAATGGTGCTACAAAAAGTGCCTTGTGATAATCTATAACTATAAAATCAGTAAAACCCTTCTTGGTAGAATTACCCTGGGCTGCATATATGTAATAGCAATATGTAACCATAGCATATGCGTTTGCCAGAGATTGCAGCATGGGATTAGAATTAAGCACAAGTGTTGCTGAAACTATAAGAGCTGACACCCCAGCAATAGTTGGTATTATACCTATCTTGGTATTCTTAACCTTAAGCACAACTGTTGTTGTGGCAAATGCAAAAATCACTAGCAAAAATGCCCCAAAAGAATTCACATGTGCAGGAAATGCCTTGCAAAACATATATCCAAAGATAAAGCTTATCCAAGCAAATGCACTTTCTATGCCAGTGTATTCCCGTTTCTTCTCCTCCACAACATAAGGATTAATTTCTGCATATGATGGCATATTATAGAAAGCGTCCAATGCAGGATTTCCCGGTGTGTCCTGCAAAGCAGCTATTGATGTACCATCCATAACAACATTTTCACCATCACTATTATATCCATTTGCCATGTCAGCAGTACTATTCACGCTCCCAGCTTCCTGCTGATTAATATTCATAGATTCCCCTTGGTTGTTCATTATCTCCTTCATAACCATTCCTCCGCATTAATATAACCTTTCTTACCAATTACCAGTTCATCCCCATGTAACTGTTAATTAGTTTTTTACTTTCACAGCTCTATCCCAATAGACCTGCAAATTAGTTTGTCTCTTCTTCAGGCCGTCCCCACGACCTGTCTTTTTTTCGTTGCTGATTCATCCCCACGAATCCACTTTATTTTCATTATCTATATTTATTACCAGTTACTCTTAGCTGCCAGCTTGCACTATCCCCATTGGTACAAACTTCTTCGATATTAATACCATTGTTCTTATCAATAACCACCGACCTAATTGTTTCCCCAGTGTCAGCATTTACGACTGCCGGATCAAAGTAAAGCTTTGTCTCACCTTCATGAGTTATATCGCCTATAGTTATCTTGGTACTATGTAACCGGTAGGTGTCTCCCTTTAAAAACTCTCTGCTTTCATCAATTGCGTCTACAGTATCAGCTTCAACTGTTCCTGTTATCCAAATTGTAGCCCAGGTGTTTGTTTCCATATAATGCTTTATGGATGCCCAAACCCAAATACAAAACGCTATCATTATTACTAACAACACACCTAATACAACAAATATTTTCTTCTTTCTACTTTTTTTCTTAACCATTTCCTCCATAGCGAAATCCCCTTTCATATTTATTTAACGAGCCGCCTTTAGTAGTTATAGCAAACATGCTTTTTCATAACTAAACTTTTTTACTAACATTTGGCACTACTCATCCTCAACATCCCCATCGCCCTCACGATACTCTAAGATATCCGCCACCTCACAATCCAGTGCCTTGCAGATTGCATCTAAGGTAGAAAGCCTTATGGCCTTAGCCTTGTTATTCTTCAGGATAGACAGGTTGGCAAGTGTAATCCCCACCTTCTCAGAAAGCTCATTAAGGGACATCTTGCGCTTTGCCATCATTACATCCAAATTAATCACTATCATATTATCCCTCCATCGCTTTTATACTGTCATATCATTTTCGGCCTTAATCTCTGTAGCTTCCTCGATTATATTCTTCACTACTCTTAAGCAAAGTCCTAAGAATGCCGCTACAAAAGCTACCAAAAGAGCTACAAATGTAAAATATGCCGAAAGACCGCAGAACACTCCTGCTACTAAGTAGCATCCCCAAGAGATTCCTCTTATAAGTCCAACGCTCTCTACGGTAAATACATTTCCTGCTTTAACCTTCATAAGAAGCATAAAGAGAAGAATGTCTATCAGTGCGATAAACACCAGCGCCACATAGGCAAGTCCCAGAATGACATTTTCATCATTGCCCTCCACCTTGGTTATACCCAAATCATTTACCGCCTGAATCATTAGGTCTGCAAACTCTGGCATATAAAACCCAAGTCCTATGCACAGGGCAAAAAATGCCACCGACACTGCAATTGATATTGTGATTGAAAGCTTACTTGGTATCTTTAACATCATGTTCCTCCATTCTTACACTCAGATTGTCTTAATCGGTAACCAAGTGTACATCTAATATTGATATACGCATATCAGCAAGACTGTAAAATCTTACCTGTTGATGGTATATTATAACAGTTGTTTTTGTTTGTCAATACATTTTTATCGTTTTTCGATATATTTTTATTGAAATAGTTCAACACAAAAAAAACCGCCATATGTTTTTTTCATATGACGGTCTCATTTTTATTAATATTAATCCCAGTATCTAATCTTTTCGCTAGATACCTCCTCTACATAATCAAACATGTATTTGCCGTTGGCATCCTGCTTAAGATGAATTATTGAACTTACCTTAATATAATATCCCAAAGAAATATCTGCATGTTTTCTTGCGCAGTTATACTTTACTAATATCTCACCATTTGCTCCATACTCAGCACCTGTTATTTCAACTTCGAACATGCTTTGCTTTGTTACATCACAGCCAAAATAACACACTGCATCCCCATTAATAAAACTATGTTCATCTTTGGTTTTTTCAGTGATTGCGTAATCTCCAAAGAAGGAAAATAGATTATCTAATTCAGCTATACTGTACGAATTCCAGCGAGCCAGTTCTCCTTCTTTTATTCTCTCATAGACGCCTTCTATATCTTTCTCAAACCATATATTTCCTAAAGCATGATTATAATAATTTTTTTCTGGCAAGCTAGATGAATATTCTTCCTCTATCATCCTAATAAAGTACTCTAATTTTGTGAAATCACTTCCACCTCTTAATAAACTTGGCCACTGTTCTTTAGATATAGCAGTACCTGCTGGCACATTACTTGTTGGTTTATCTGGTTCTTCTGTAACTCCAGCATCATCCTTATCAGAGCATGTTCCAGTCTTGCTTACAAAGCCAGACTGATCACTCTTTGCTGGAAGAGAGTTAGGTGCTGCTGTCCCCTTTGGTACAACAACTATCTGGATTGCTTCAAGTCTCTTACCATAACCCTCAGTACCTGATGGCGCACCATTTTTAACCCAACCTAACCAGCCATAAGACTGAGCGTGTACTCTGTAGTATATGTCATATTTATTAGCAAGTTCACCAGTTAATCTAATCTTAATGCCTTCAAGTCTCTTTCCCTGACCACTTGTTCCTGATCTTGCTCCATCCTTAACCCAGTCCATCCAGCCGTAGCTCTGTACATGAGTCTTATATTCTACTCCACCAGTTACATTGTCAAGTTTAGCATTATTCATCTTGATTGATATCTGTTCAAGTCTTTTTGCCTCTCCACTAGTTCCTGCTATAGAGCCATCACTTACCCATGCCTGGTCACCATAGGACTGAACGTGTGTCATATATGTAACAGCTCCTGTCTCTGTATGAGATGGCTTCTTGGCTATATCCACGAATCCACAACCCATAGAACCTTCACTTGGATATGTTCCCTTTGGAAGGATTACTATCTGGATTGCTTCGAGTCTCTTGCCCTGTCCTGCTGTACCGGCTGACTCACCATTCTTAACCCAGCCCATCCATCCGTAGGTCTGTGCATGTACTCTGTAGTAAATGTCCCACTTGTCTGCTTCAGGACCAGTAAGCTTAATCTGAATGGCCTCAAGTCTTTTTGCTTGGCCTTCTGTACCACTTAACTGTTCATCAACACGCCATGCACTCTCCCAGCCGTATGACTGAATATGAGTTCTGTATAATACTCCAAGACCAGCTCCATCTACATCAATTTTGATACTTTCGAGTCTCTTGCCCTCTCCCATAGTTCCTGATGATTCACCATTAGTTTTCCACTCATCTTCCCAACCATAGGTCTGTCTGTGAACCTTATACTTGACTGTTGGATTAGTACTTGCCTTTGCAACATTCGGTGCCGGAAAAACACCTATTGCAGCCACAACCATAACTATGGCAAGTGCAATGGCAGATAATTTTTTCATTACCTTTTTCATTTGAATTCTCCTTTCCGATTCTCAAAAAGTGAATCTTTTGAGACATGTTTTATTCTATGATATATTACAATATTACTATTTATTATTCAATAAAAATGTTGAAATGTTTCCACCTCAAAAGGTTCACTTTTTGAGACATATTTTTCCCTATCTTGTAAAATGCAGCCTGAAGATTTCTCTCCAGACTGCTAACCCCCTCTATTTTCTCCTACACTGTGTGTAGATTAAATAGCATTATTATTTTTCTATGTAAGACCTGTCATTTGCAGAACTAATGCCACCAAAGTTATTTGCTGGTGCATCTCCATCCTTTGGCACTAACACCACTTGAATACCCTCAAGTCTCTTTGCATAGCCTGCTGTTCCTGATGGAGCACCATTCTTTGCCCAACCAAGCCAGCCATAGGACTGGGCATGTACTCTGTAGTATACATCGTAATGTTCTGCCATCTCTCCAGTAAGAGTAATGCAGATAGCTTCAAGACGTTTTGCCTCTCCCGAGGTTCCTGCCATCTGACCATCCTTCTTCCATGTAGAAGAATCCTTCAGATCTGCTCCTTGCCAACCGTAAGTCTGTACATGAGTACAGTAAGATATTCCTCCGTCATAATCCTTGTTAGACAAGTTAATTTCTATACCTTCAAGTCTCTTTGCTTCTCCTGTTGTTCCACTCATAGCTCCGTTATATTTCCAGCCTTGCCATCCGTAAGTCTGCACGTGAGTACGATATGAAACATTAACCATATTTTCTCCTGGAACTACAGGTTTTTCGTTACTTGTAGCTTCATTATTAACTATCGGAGATTTACCCTCCTTAGCTTCAAAAGCTTTATCACTGACTGACTTAATGTCACCCATTTCCTTATCAAAGGATGCATCCTTTTCAACTATTACTATCTGTATTCCTTCCAGTCTCTTGCCATAAGACTGACAGTGTGTGGTGTACTGAATCCCAAGATCGGCATCTGTATCAACAGAAACTTCTATACCCTCAAGTCTCTTTGCCTTGCCTTCAGTTCCACTCATAGCACCATTCTTAACAGCGTCCTGCCAACCAATGCTCTGTACGTGAGTTTTATATGACACATCCACCTTAGCAATTGGATCTGGAACATCTGGATTTTCTGGCACATCTGGATTCTCTGGGTCTTCTGGATTCTCTGGGTCTTCTACAGTCTTTGTTATATCATAGTCAACTTTTATTGTGTGGTCTCCTAAGGTAACATTCGCTGTATAACTTCCTTCATTTACAGGCTTTCCATCTGTAAGGCTTCCCTGATTTGCCACATATTTTATCTCAGGAGTAGGGTAATCTGGTGATGATACAACCACTTTAGCCTCTATTGCTTCGCCTGTGTATTCAGTATCCGATGGTTTATTTAATGTTACCTCATAGCTTACACAATCTTCTGTTTTACAGGTTGCTACAAGCTTATTATCAGCTTTAGTATATACATAATTATGGAATGTCGCTTCCTTCTCTATAGATTTTATCTTTCCTTCATATACTGAATCGTCTGCAGTTATACTACCAAATCCATCAAATTCAGGGAGGTAGAAGTATAGCTTATTATTATCAAATGTTACAACATCTTTTACTCCATATTTCCCTAAACCATCTACTGAATCAATAGCAGTCTGCTCTGTCATTCCACACAGAGTAATAGTACGAATTCCTTCGTACAAACTTGCAACCTCTTCATCAGTTTTGCTTCCACTATTTATCTTATCTCCATACTGAGAATCTGCAAGGATATTGCCGCCACTAATGTTAACTACAACTCCTCCAACATTTTCTCCATTACCGATTCCTGCTCCATAGGTTGATTTTGATGTAATAGTTCCAGCCTTTATATTTACAGTTCCATCACCTTCTTCGCAATGTGCTCCACCAATTCCTGCACCTTTATTAGACTCCGATGTAATGATTCCACCTTCGATAGTAACAGTACCTGAATAGCCACAGTATCCACTACCGATTCCTGCTCCGTAGCTAGACTTGGCATTAACAGTTCCTGCCTTAATTGCAACAGTTCCTCCATTGCCTTTTTCTCCATTACCAATTCCTGCTCCATACACAGCTGTAGCTTGTATTTCACCACCGTCAACTGTTATACTATTAACATTTCCTTCTACTCCACTACCAACGCCTGCACCAGCATCAGACACAGCAGTAATTTTAGCTTCATCTTGGATAGTTATCACTCCACTATCACCACAATATCCACCACCGATTCCTGCTGACATATAAGTAGATGTTGCTTCTATAGTTCCACCTTTGATGGTTATAGTTTTTCCATCACCATAGGAACCACCACCAATTCCTGCACCAAGATAACTTTCTGTTTTTATAGTTCCACCGCTAATAGTGATATTACCGCTGTCTTTTTCAACCTGACGAGAATCGTCAGAAGATGGACTCTTGGTATTTCCTCCACCGATTCCTGCTCCATACACAGCCGTAGCTTCTATTGAACCACCGTTAATGGTTATAGTTTCGCCAGCGCCATAACATCCGCCACCTATGGCAGCTCCCTGATAACCGCTGTCGGCTGCAATAGTACCACCATTAATAGTTATAATTCCGCCATTGCCAACATTAGCATCTTCCTCTTCAAAATCATTATATCCACCGCCTATAGCAGCTCCATAATAGGCCCATGCCTCTATCTTTCCGCCATTAATGGTAACGGTACCACCATCTCCATTGTATCCACCACCTATAGCCGCTGCATGACCTCCATCTACATCTAATATTCCACCATTAATAACAATAGTTCCAGCACCTTTTCCATCATCTCCGCCGATACCAGCAAACACATTCCATCCGGTAATATCAGCCTCTCCCGCAGCTGTCAGTCTACCCATTGTATCTTCATCCAAAGATTGAGAATGAATGTATAATTTATTGGAATTATTTTCATCCTCATTTACACTTATTCCTTTATCTGCTTTAAGACTACATTCATCTCCTAGAATAAGATGTACCTCTCCCTGAACAGTAATTCTCTCTTCTATAGAAATAGGTTGATTTAGATAATACCAAGTACCGCCTTCTGCTCCAATCCACTGAGTCGTGTTCTCTACTAATAACACGCACTGGTTTTTAGCTATAGTTTTTTTAACTAAAGCTTTAGTTTCTTCATCCCAGTCATAATATGCGACCTCTGTTTCAGCAGCTTTAGCATAATTAGTTGGAAACATAATTCCAGATAATGCAACTGCCAGACAAACTATAGCGCACAACACTCGTTTTCTTAATATCTTTTTGTTCATTTTTTTCCTCCCTATAAATTTTCTAATCTAAATAGTAACACACTAGCAAATTACTGTCTATAAATACAAAGCCGAAACTATGTATTTTCACCACCATCTCATAAGTTACTTTATCTATACCACTACCTACAATATGTAATAGTCTTATAAGCTATAACGCTGTAGGACAACAAAACCGGAACAGCTATAACAACTGCATTATAAAGTTTTGCTGGGCATTTATTCTTTATCTTATCTGTATTAATTATAAGCAACAATGGAAATACCACCGGGATAAAATATCTTCCCTGGACACCATTTATAGCACTGTGACCAACTGGTGTAAATCCAATGTATAGCGCAGTCCACACAAAACAAATAACAACAACCACTGTTATGCCCATAATAACTCTCATCATTTTTCCCAGCTTAATATTTGGAGTGTCAGTAAGTGCCACAAGTAGCAATGAAACAGTAATAACTCCCTTAAAAAACACCTCCGAATAATGAGCTAAATCACCGAAACAACCATCTCCTATAAGATAACTTGGAGCCGTAGATATAATACTTTTTACTAGCATAGATATGTAAGCTGGCAAATTACCAAATATATATCCTAACTGTCCAGACGCACTAGTTGTACCACCTCTTGAATCCTCTATTATAGATGGATTCATAAACATATATACAACCAACATAGCCACAGCTATAATTCCCAATATGAAGATTCCATACTTCATAAGAATAAGCTTCTTCTTACTTGAAAACTTGCTCTTAGGCATACCTAGAAGCAACAACAAAAATGGAGCATATACCATTTTCACAGCACTGGCAATCCCTATTGAAACCAAGAATATAACATAGTTTTTCATAGAAATCTCATTTTCTTTATCTGTAAATTCTGCAAAAAATGTTGCTATCCCCAGGAACAAAAATGCATTTGCCATAGCATCATAGGAGTATGTAGATGCCAGAAACAGCGTGGTCGGCATAAGGGCTATTAGTGTCAAAAGCCTCCTACCCACTGTAAGCTTTTTAATAGCTAAATACGTAACCAAAATATAGCCCAATCCATTAAACAATTTACCCATATAATATAAAGCAGAAAGTGGCAGCTTCAACAATCTTCCTATGTTAATTCCCACAGCACTAAATCCATGCCCTACATCACTAAGACCATGAATAGACGTTTTAATAATATGGTTATCAGGGTGTGCTTTGTCGTATATTTTACTTTCTGCAAGATAATCATCCAACGCATCAAACTCTTCCTCTGACCAGGGATAATAAAAGCTACTTACCGCATCATCATCGCCATAATAGGATAATTCTGGGGTAATAACTATTTCATTCCCCAGTCCAAATTCATATGATAGCCTGAAATGAGTTGCCTCATCCCAGGACACTTTTTGTGCTGGAAATGTAAATACAAAAGCTATACACACTCCTGTTGCAACCACCAAAAATACGGATTCTATTCTCTCAGCAAGCAATTTGTTGAATACTAACAGGAAACCTATAATAATCAAAAAAATCACAACTGAAAGCATTCTTCTCTCGCTGAAATTAAACTGATTATCAAAAAAGATGCCGTCAATTCTAATTCCTAAAGCTGTTTCGTCAAATACAATCTCAAAAGACTTAATTTTTTCATCAATTACAACTTCTGATGAATCAAAGGCTCTATTGTTACCATCCCTAATTTCTATGATATCATTTGATTCTTTGTCTCCTACTACCCTAACTTTAGCTAGAAAATCCTTATCAAATGTGTATGTATATTCAAGCTTAGACACATATCCAGTATCCTTATCCAAACTTATTACAGCAGGATAATCAACCATAACAAGTTCTCCATTAATTAGTTCAAATCCTTCTGTGTAAACAGCGGACAAATCCACAGAGTGATTCCCCTTATCCTTATCCTGCAAAGTCATAACCTTATAATTGAAAAATAATTCTCCTACTAACCCTAACAGACATGCAATTACTATAACAACAACCACTCTTGCTATTATCTTTTTTATGGATAAATCTAATACTTCCGTCATATTTATTCCCTTCAAATATTTCTAATATTTTCAACAATAATCGGTATTCACATCATACGATTATTCACAACCCATGTCAAGAAATGCAAATTCCAATAAAAAATGCAGCCTGAAGATTACTCTTCAGGCTGCTAACCCCCTCTATTTTCCTCCTACACTGTGTGTAGATTAAATAGCTTTATTATTTCTCAATATAAGGCTTGTCATTAGTTGATGATATATCACCATAATCCTTAGCCGGTGCTGCGCCACCCTTTGGCACTAGCACTATCTGAATACCCTCCAGACGCTTTCCGTAGCCTGCTGTTCCTGATGGAGCTCCATTCTTTGCCCAGCCAAGCCAACCATAGGACTGTGCATGTACTCTGTAATAAATGTCATAATGATTAGCCATCTCTCCTGTAAGCGTGATGCATATAGCTTCTAGTCTCTTTGCCTCACCGCTGGTTCCTGCCATGTCACCATTCTTCTTCCAGGTTGACGGATCATCTAATTTAGCTCCCTGCCATCCATAGGTCTGTACGTGTGTACAGTAAGCTATTCCACCCTCATAGTCAGTGTTTGTAAGCTTGATTTCTATACCCTCAAGACGCTTTGCAAGGCCACTGGTTCCTGACATAGCTCCGTTATATTTCCAACCCTGCCATCCAAATGACTGCACATGAGTACGATATGCCACATTTACCATATCATCTCCTGGAACCACAGGAGCCGTATTGCTAGTAGCTGGATAATTAACGATAGGTGATTCTCCTGCCTTTGCCTCAAATGCATTATCCTTAACCGACTTAATCTGACCCATTTCCTTGTTGAAGCTTTCGTCCTTCTTAACTACAACAACCTGGATACCCTCAAGCCTCTTGCCATAACCTGCTGTTCCTGCCGGTGCTCCGTCCTTAGCCCAACCAAGCCAACCGTAGCTTTGAGCGTGTACTCTGTAATATACATCATAGTATTCTGCATCTGCTCCAGTAAGCTTAATCATTATAGCTTCAAGTCGCTTTGCCTCACCTTCTGTACCGCTCATATCTCCATCTGCCGACCATGGCAACCATCCATAGGACTGACAGTGGGTTGTGTACTGGATTCCAAGGTCAAGCTCCTTCTCAGGGTCTGCAGAGTCAACAAATATTTCTATACCCTCAAGTCTCTTTGCTATACCGCTTGTTCCAGCCATTACACCGTCTGATACATATTTCTGCCAGCCAATAGACTGTACATGGGTACGATAAGTAACTGTTGCTTCAGGAAGCTTACTAACATCAACTTGGGAACCACTTCCACCAGTGCTACCCCCACCCGATTCACCACCAGATGGCGTATCATTTCCACTCTGAGACGCTTCCACAGCTGGGAAAGTATACGTTACATTCAAATATTCTATATCTTCTGACCACTTATCAACTTCACAGGTAGCTAACGCACCATTAACCTTTGCTTTTACTATAAATTCACCATCAAAATTGGTTGCAAATTTATACAAGTTTTTAGGGGTTAAAGTAAATTCAACCCTATATACATGTCCCTCTTTAAATGTATCTGTTATAGACACTGACTTGTTATCGGTTACATCATACCATGTAAAATTGTCGCAGGTTTCTATCTCACCATTAGTCTCGATACCACTAAATTCTGGATTTTCTCCAGCCACAGGACTTGTTATCTCTGTGTTAGTTTCATAAACATTTCCATAGCAAGGAAAATCTGCATATATTCTATATCTATCATAGCTAGCTGTTACTACAGTAGCCTTTTTACCATTGATGGTAATATTCATATTGTGAATGGAATCAAAACCACAATTAACAGAAGGCTTAACATACGCCTCAAATCTGTACACCTTTCCAGCAACAAACTTACCAGTATCATACACTACTGAATTATCTGATGCATGTAACCAATATCTGCCATTCTCATATAAATGCATTGGAATCTCATATGTAGCAAATTCAAAATTCACAAAGTCATTCTCATTTGGATACTGTGGTGATGAATTCACCAATGGTCCCTGCATATTAATTTCTATATCCTTCACTATTGTTCTTGGACATGGTGAAAATGTATAGCTTAATTCAATTTGATACCAAGCCTGCATCCCAAATACTTTACTTACAGTAGAGTCAACTTCATTGATTTTTCCAGTGACTGCAGGTTGCTGACTATCATCTGTTGCAAACTCACAGTTATCATAAACAGTTACGGTGACAGTAACCTTATAGGTACCTCCCTCCAGGAAGGTCTCATCATCCTCCATTGGAGTAAAGTCACCTGATCCCATAAGTCTATACCAGCTTATTTCACTTACTCCATAGTTTGCTCCCTGGGGAACGGTAACTGCATAATCTGGATAGTCACCTGGCTCAGGCGCATCTATACCACCAATGTTCACTTCAGTAACGTAGTTTCCAGTTGCTTTAACACACAACGGAATACAAACGATTACTGCCAACAAAAGCACTAACAATCTCAGTCTTTTTGTTATACCTTTTGTCATATAATTCCCCCTTTTTTTCCATCTTACTCAAACGATGTTCCACCTGATGTATTCTTGTTTGAAAGATACTTGCCAGTTATCAGTCCCTGTTCATTTATATTATGATAAATTCTAAAGTCCTTGGAAGTATATAAGTCAACGCATGCATATTCATCACCAGGTTCAGTAAAAGACTTCCAATCAGATAGTGGCACATGATTATTATTAATTGTGTAGATTTCTTCACCATCAATCAAATATAAGTAATCCGCAATTGTACCATCTGCCATATCGCATGCAAACATATCCGGGTCGCTCATATCTATCTGATTCATCAAATATCCCTCTTCCGCATGACTCAAATAATATAGATGTTTTCCACTTATTATCGGATTAAAAGAAGGCTCATATGTTATATTAAGCTCTGTCTTAAATTCCACATTATATAGATGCAAGGACTCACCATCTGCATCATCCTGGAATATAATCCAATCTGTAGCAATAAAATATGGGTAATATACCTCTTTCTCCACAACCTTGGTCACATTAGCGCCATCTAAATCTGCTGACACAAAATGGAAATTTCCATCTGTAAAATAAAGCTTTTCTTCATGTATCTGTAAGTAGTCGCATTCCCCTGAATACAAGGTCTCTCTACCTGTTCCATCAGGATGCACACGACAAATTTCAGCGAAATCAAGAATGTAGTATAGATAATCCTCATATTGATTAATATAATATGCAAGACCTCTGTCATCCAAAGAAATCGGTTCTCCAAATTCAGGGAAGTCTCCCTTCATCTCAAATGGAGTTGCTGCAAATGTTCCATTAAGAGAAACACTATGACTAAGTCCGTACACAAATCCATCTGCCACACAATATCTACCCTGAGCATTAAAGTTACTCATATTACAGCTATCCTCTGCTGAAAAATCAATGTTGTAGGTTTTCCATGGATTATTAGCTATAGGTGCTGGCATCTCCGCCTGGTTAACTAGAGTAAATGAAGAACCATCCTGAAGTATAAGATCTATGGTATCCTTGCCTGTACTCTTACCCTTAAGGGTCTCTCCATCCATAGCAATGGTAAAATCATCGATTGTCCCAGTATAAGTGGTAGAAATATAATCATCGAATATTACACCATCCACTTTTCCATCGGCAAACACAAGAGACATAATATTTTCCTTAGGTCCAAAAATATCCACCATATCCTGTCCTGAAAATTCGGTGCCCTCCATAATCATCTTATCAGCTACCCAGTACCCCTTCTCTAATCCTGCCTTAACTTCCTCTGTAGCTTCTTTTGAAGAACCTTTGTCCTTTGAACCATCCTTGCCGCAGCCTGCTAACCCGCAAATCAGCATTACTGCTATAATCAAAAGCACTACTTTTCTCTTCATTTTTGTTTCCTCCTTTATTCATAAACTCATCTTATATTTTCTCATATTTTATGACTTTTGTCGGTACCCCCTTACCCTAAAAACGGGTAGTATAGTGGGTAGTTTTAAACCAAAAGGTTCGGTGTGGCAATATCCAACACCGAACCCTTTGTTCCCTATTTTCTATTTAATTTTTAACTTAGAAAACAATTCTTCTCTGCTACTAACCTGAAGCTTTGAAAATATACTGGAAATATGTTTCTTAACAGTATTCTCTGATATGTATAGTTCCTCAGCTATTGTCTTTCTCTTTTTTCCTGAATATAGCTTATATAAAACTTCTTTTTCTCGATCCGAAAGCTTATCAAGTTCATCGGCATCAAACAATGGCTCTGTTATATCTAACTCTTCATCTTTTACCGAACCATCATCACTATATTGTGATGTTACACTTCTCTCTGTGACATTATCTATGATCTCCTCAGATTGTCGTTCCTTAACAGCTAATTCATAGTCCTGAATCATCCCATAAAGCAGTAGTAACAACAATTCACTGGCAATATATGACACTGATAAAAATTCAAAGTCCCAGTTTACCATTTGTTCCACCAACCATATCAATATGTTCAACATAACCACCACCGCAAGCAACGCACCGTGCTTGTAGGATGCAATTTTTTTCTTACTCATAGCATAAGCCATCAATCCTATCATAGCCGCAAAGTATGCAAACAAATACACATAATACAGATTATGAAGTGGGCCATATACCTTCTGTAGCTTAGCGCCACCTTCTACTATGGTGAATGTTACCTCCTTATAATACCAATCTGTATATCCAGGACTTGCAGCTATAAGGAATATCACACCACTTATAACTGTACACAATATTGTAGCTCGCTTAGTAAGAGGAGCATTACATACCTTTCCTATTACTACAAGCATAAATAGCGGAAGGAATACACAACCCAAATATGCAATTCTATTGGCTAAAAGTGCCTCCTCTAAAGTCTTAGATATGGAAAGTGTAAAATAGCCCAAATTAGCTATAAACACCGAGAAGTATAACCACACTAGCCACATTTCTTTTTTATGAATAAAAACACAGTAAGATATTGCAAGTAAAAGTGATATTACTGCAACAACTCCGTATATAACAGATATGTTTATCATATGTGTTCTCCTTAACATAGGGTAAAATTTAATAATTGAACTATATTATAACACATTTTTTCCTTTTTTGCACAATTACGTGTTTTTTTCACATTTTGTTTTAATTCCCTCTTGCCAATGGCAAATTTATTTTTTACAGAGTCTGTTCAAAATCATATAATTTCGCCTTCTCACCATTCCTATATTCGTGCTTCTCATAGTAACCAATTAGCTCTCCCTGTTCATCGCGAATCGCTATCATATACACATCCTTGTTTTCCTTAGCATTTCTATAGGTATAAATACGGTTATTTGTTTCACTTTCCTTAAACCAATTTAAGATTTTTACAATCATTTCGCATGATTTATTGTTGTGACATTTCAAGAGATTGCCTCCTAAAAGCTTATCTCCGCCAAACCTGTCATAGTGTCTGCAGGCTGATGGATTCATATATATTATTGTGTGATTCAAATCACATATCACCACAGGTGCTTTATCCTCATCTAACAAGCTTTTGAAATATTGTAATAGTTCCATACATTCCCTCCTAGTATTACTCTATAAATAAATAGCTTGGAAAGTAATATCTTTCCAAGCTATTAAAAATCACATATTATGGCAATGCGTACTCAGCTTCAAACTCCTCATACTTCTTAGCGAACCAAGCTTCCTCATCCGCCTTCTGCTGCTTACGATAGTCGTGAGCCTCGAACTCATCATCATCACCCTGAACTATACATACTGCCACATTTGAACAGTGGTCCGAAATTCTCTCGTAGGTATCTGTAATATCTGACAAGCTCATTCCAAGTTCAACTGTACATTTACCCTTCTTAAGTCTTTTAACATGACGCTTTTTGAGTTCCTTATTCATGGTATCAATAAGGTCCTCCATAGGCTGAACCAAAATGGCTTTATCTCTGTCACTATTTTCCAGAGCAGATACTGTAAGGTCCAAAATATCCTTAAGGGCTCTGCCGTACACATTAAGTTCCTCCATGGCCTTCTTAGAAAATGCCTGTTCCTTCTTATGCATACGCTCAACTCCAAGCAAAACATCCACTGAAAGGTCTGATATACGCTCTATATCTCCTACAGAGTGAAGCAGAGTAGACAGGATTCTATTATCATCCTGAGATACATCTCTACCACTGAGCTTTAAAAGGTAGGCACTTAATGCGTCCTCATACACATCAACCTTATCCTCAATATATCTTACATGACTTGCTTTTTCCTCGTCATAATTGCCTATAAGGGAAGCCGCTTCAAGTACTGCATCTCTTGACATACGAACCATCTCCATAGCAACCTTATGACTTTGAGCTATAGCTATACCTGGCTGGTCTAAGAATCTGTAATCCAGAAGTGAAAGTACTGCATCCTGCTCTTCCTCTTCCTCTCCTGCCTTATCCTTAATAGTCTTAACTGCAAGAGTCTCAAGAAGATTAGACATAGGAAGAAGCACAAGTGTTGCAAGAACATTAAATACTGTATGAACAACCGCTATTCCTGCTGCCCCTGCTACATCATCTATAAATGGCCATGGAACTATAGCATTAACAAGATAGAATACTACCATAAATATAGTAGTACCAATTACGTTAAAGTAAAGGTGTACTGCTGACGCACGCTTAGCATCCTTGCTGGCACCAACTGATGATAATACAGCTGTTATACATGTACCAATATTCTGTCCCATGATAATCGGAATCGCATTGGCATAAGTAATTTTGCCGGTCACACAAAGCGCCTGCAATATACCCACTGATGCAGATGAAGACTGAATAATAGCTGTAAGCACAAGACCTGCTATCATACCAAGTATAGGGTTCTCAAACATAATCAAAATATTTGTAAATGCATCAACTTCAGCCAGCGGCTTTACTGCACTACTCATGGCGTCCATACCAAACATAAGAACCGCAAAGCCAAGTAGTATGGTTCCTATATCATGTTTCTTCTCACTCTTCATAAATATGAGAAGTATAACACCTATAAGGGCCAAAATCGGTGTAAATGATGTAGGCTTAAGAAGCTTAATAAATAAGCTATCTCCACTCAAGCCACTCAAACTAAGTATCCAAGAGGTTATGGTGGTACCGATATTAGCACCCATTATGATTCCTACTGCCTGCTTAAGCTTCATAATACCGGAGTTTACGAAACCGACAACCATAACCGTGGTAGCAGATGAGGACTGAATAACTGCAGTAACACCTGCTCCAAGCAAAACAGCCATAAGCTTATTAGTAGTAAGCTTCTCTAACACACGCTCAAGCTTACCTCCTGCCATCTTAGAAAGGGCATCACCCATAACATTCATTCCATAAAGGAATAAAGATAATCCACCTATCATAGACAGCACATTAAAGATATCAAAGCTTTGTTCCATATGAATAATTTTCTCCTTATTCTTCCAAATAGTAACACTGTCAAAAAACGACCTACATCACACATAATACAAGATTCAATAATCTGCCGTCAACTAGAATTTTACATATTTAACTTAGATTTAACATAACAAAAGACAGGTCATCTTAATTGACAACCTGTCTATAATATACCCAAATATTTACTTTAATATAAGAACAACCTTAAATAAGTCCCCGTCAACAACAATCTCCAAATCTCCATTTTGAAGCTTCATCAAGCTTTTGGCTATAGAAAGTCCCAAGCCATTACCCTCTGTGTTTCTAGACTTATCACCGCGAACGAAGCGTTCCATAAGTTCCTCACCAGAGATATTAAGCTCCTCCTTAGAAATATTCTTGAAGGATACCTTTAATACTTCCGCACTGTTACCTGCGTAGCTATTCTTCACTATATCATCCAAGGTCATTCCATCAATGGTTTCATCTGTTGTAACTCTCTCCACATCCACATACACTCTGGTATTATCCTGTGCGTACTTGGAAATGTTATTAATAAGATTATCAAACACTCTCCACAGGTGCTTTCCATCAGCTCTAACCACTGTATCATCAGTGCGGAAGTTAACCACCGGCTTAAGCCCCTTAGCTTCAAGCTTATCAGAAAACTCCCCTAGAGACTGTTCCAAAAGCACCTTTACATCCACATCTGAAAACTCCACCTTAAGATTGCCTGTTGTAGCCTTTGATGCCTCTATAAGATCCTCTATAAGTTTCTTAAGTCTCTCTGACTGTCTACTTAATACCTCAACATATTCATCAGCCTTTTCATTGTTAAGTTCTTCTTTAGACAGCAAGTCTACATAGCTAATTATAGATGTAAGTGGTGTCTTAATGTCGTGAGTAACATTTGTAATAAGCTCTGTCTGCATATGCTCGCTCTTAAGACGCTCATTTACTGCCACAGATATTCCGTCATTGATATTATTTAAGGTTTCTCCATGCTTTTTAAACTCCCAAAGCATATGGTCTGTGTCAAGCTTATAGCCTACATTTCCTGCTGCAATCTTCTTAGCGCCCTCCTTAAGCTTGTTCATATTGATACCTGCTATTACAAGAACTGTGCCAATGATTAGGAAATCAAGCATCATCAGCATAACCACTGATTCCATATCTGAAAATGCCATACATAAGAAGAATTCAAATATACCAAGTGCCACAAAACCGAGGACCCATTTCCAGACAATATTCATATTCTCTCTTAAGTAGCCAAATAGGGATTTGCACTGACCCAAAAACTTCTTAACACATTTCCATATCCACTTTAGCACCTTTACAGTTACCGTGTTCTTAAGAACACTTCCTATCTTAAATCTTACTGCTGTGGTATTAAGAAATACAGGGAACAGCATTACAACTATACAAAGTGGTATAGAAAGCACTAGCATAGACCTTAGGCTGTAACCATTTTCTCCAATTAGGTATACTCCAAACAATGCAGCCACACCATATACGGCCAAAACCACATCATATGGTATCTTATCAAATCCACTTACTGCTATTCCTTCCACGTTCTTCTTATGTCCTGCTGCCCACACAAGATAAGCAAAGGTTATAAGAATAATCACACAACTCACCACAAACACTGGAAGTGCCGCATCGTATATCTGAGTCATATACTTAAGTCTATAGGACATAGCAAAATGGTCGTATGCTGAAAGCTCAGATTTTACATAGTAGGTTAAAATAATATCCTGATAATTGCCACAATCATACTTTTCTGTGTAGATACCAGTTGATGTATCATAGTCCCAGTTAGCTCTATATACATAATCATAATCCTTGGTTTTGGTCATAAGACTATCATATACAAATTGATATTTGGAGCTATCTGCCAGTCTGTAATCTATGGTATTATCAACATTTATATAGACATCATTACCATTACTATATACATATACATTATTCAGATTAAGTGGATGGCTGTATGCACAGATGATTCTGTTCTTATTTTCCTCAGCCTCATACTGCTCCATGGCTTCTTTTGCGGCAAGCTCACCATCGGTGTAGTATTCCTCGCTTATAAGATTCCGCAATACACCATTTTCATCCACATAATAATACATCCCCTCTGAGTCCTTATATATTTCCAAGCCGTTGGAAATCCCCGCTGGCTCTAGCGGATTATCTGCGTCAATTATCTCTTCCGGCGCTATCTCAGTAGTAGGACTTACTGTCACCTCAGTGGTGCCAACTGCTGTTGTAGGAATCATAGGATCATTAACCACAGCCCCTGTTGCATCCGCTACAACCTCTGTTGAATTCTCTGTAACCTCTGTGACAGCCGGCATCTCTACAGCAACACTTGTGCTATCAGACTCACTATCATCTACATATCCTACCATATCTCCATCATAATACTCCACAGTGTTAGGGATACTATAATAGTACCATTCACCCTCCTCATACTGCTTCTTTGCATAATCCGGTAGATCTGCATACTCCACAGGTCTCACTATGTCTGTCACATTAATCTGGCAAGTGATAACCTCCTCTTTGCGCTCCACACTAATATTGGTCTCTAACTGTCCCTTATACTGCACATCATCTACATAGTAGTTAGACAGGAGCTCTTCGCCCTCAGGTGTGGTGATGTTGAACATATAGTTAGTATTTTCCTCTGAAAATAAGTCTTCATAGAACTTCTCATCCCACTCATACTTATCATTATTTTCAGCGTTTATCTTTTCCGCACAGTACTCTATAGCATGGCTATTATAAAACGAAGCAATCTCCTCTATGATGCTTTCCTTAAGTCTCTCCTTACCGCCTGCTCCATAGTAATCCTCACTTACTGCCCCCACAGCAAATATACCGGACACTATGCCAGCTATTAATCCTAACCCAAGTAATATTCCTGCTATGAATTTTAGCAGTCCGCTCTCCCTTAATTTCTTCATAATAATCATTCCTCCATCTTGTATCCCTGTCCCCAAACCACCTTAAGGTGTCTTGGTTCAGAAGGGTTAATCTCAATCTTTTCTCGTAAATGTCTAATATGTACTGCCACAGTACCCTCAGACCCTAGTGGAATATCCTTCCACACCTCTTTATAGATATCCTTTGGGGAATACACCTTCCCAGGATTCTCCATAAAGAGCTTTAGTATATAGT
The DNA here is from genome assembly GCA_015057445.1 of Lachnospiraceae bacterium. Classification (GTDB taxonomy): domain Bacteria; phylum Bacillota; class Clostridia; order Lachnospirales; family Lachnospiraceae; genus Coprococcus_C. The sequence continues at coordinate 24,862 of SVEI01000023.1, forward strand.
ACTCAGTAGGTGTAAGACTTACTTCTTCCCCATCTACCACCACCTGCTTAGACTTATCATCCAGGATAATTCCACTTACCATATACACATCCTTTTTCTCAGTGGCATTGCTTCCGCCCAAGGTCATATAGCGTCTTAACTGTGCCTTTACTCTGGCTATAAGCTCCACCGGATTAAATGGCTTTGTCACATAATCATCAGCTCCCACATTAAGTCCTAGGATTTTATCTGTGTCCTCACCCTTGGCAGTTAGAAGTATTACCGGAAGGTTACTCTTCTCCCTGAGCCTTGACATAGCAGTTATTCCATCCATAACCGGCATCATAATATCCATAAGCACCAGGTGTATATCTTCCTTCTCAATTATCCCCAATGCCTCTCTGCCATTATAGGCCTTAAAGATTTTGTAGCCCTCACTGGTAAGGTAAATATTAAGAGCCTCCACAATATCCTTTTCATCATCACATATTAGTATGTTGTACATTTCTCCTACCTCCTGACATAGATTATGCCAAATATATTTTTAAGAAAAAATCCCCTAAACTTTTAAGATTTCTTTAAGATGATACTTTATTTGTCCTATAAATGCAATAAGTCGCCACCTAAGTGACGACTTAAAACACAATACGCAATAAATACTATATTATATTACATTCCATTATACTCTTTGTATTCTTTTTCCAATCCAAATGTACCAAGGCATGCGCAAACTCCTGCAATTGGAATAAGAATTCCACCTATCGAACCCATAACTGAATAATACACAATAACATTTATAATACCATAAACCAATGTTACTACCGCAGCAATTCTACTATACAGAATATGAATACATAATCCCATTGCGATAAGTAATATACAGTCTAAAATCACCTCTGTTCTTCCAGAAGCAATGAAGCTTGCAAAGAAATTAATAGCAAAACAAATGTACAACATTACTGCTGCTGATGTAATATTACTCTTATTCTTTTTATCTGCATAGTCCTTGAAAAACTCTTTCTTACTAATATTTCTTGGTCTATACTGGTATGAATTCATACCACCTACTGGTTGCTGATACCCCATCTGTGGTTGTCCAGAATACATCTGACCTTGTGCTGGCTGTCCGTACTGATTACCCTGCATAGGATTTGGCTGTCCGTACTGATTACCCTGCATAGGATTTGGCTGTCCACCATAATACTGATTCCCACCATTATATTGTCCCTGATTATTTCCGTCCATTTTTAAATCCTCCTCTTTTGAATGTAATATATACACATAGTATCACATCAAAAAAATATCTGTCAATGTTCCACTACATTTTGACAGATATTTTTGAATATTATCATCTACAAATTACTTATAAAGTTCTTTATCTGCTCCCACGCCTGTTTCGACTCGGGCATAAGCTTTCCAGCCATCTGAAACACATGAAACATGCCTTGATATTCTGTATATTCCACAGATACTCCCGCAGATTTTGCTTTGTCCACAATTGATTTGGAATCTGAAAGCAACATCTCATCTGTCCCTACTTGTACAAGCATATTAGGGAAACCTGCAAAATCTCCAAACAACGGGGAAATATAGGGATTATCTCCTTTATCATCACCAATATAAGTGCTTCCCACAACTGCTTCCGGCCTACTTCCAAATACTGGATCTATGTCTACATTCTCCTTGTATGACTCTCCACTTGCTGTAAGATCTGTCCAAGGAGACATAGTAACTATAGCCCTTGGCAAAGTTCTTTCATTATCTTTTAAATAGTGACATAGTCCTAACGCCAAACCTCCGCCTGCCGAGTCTCCTGCCAGGATTATCTGGTTCTCCTTATATCCAGCATCAAGAGCCCAATCATAAGCAGAAAGAGCATCATCTAAAGCAGCAGGAAAAACATGCTTAGGAGCTAATCTATAATCAACCGAAAGTACTGCAGCTCCATTTCCAGATTCCGAATATAGTCCAGCTAGATTTCTGTAGGAATTCTTAAGTCCTCCCACATATCCACCGCCATGCAGCTGAATTATTATCCACTCAGAAAAGTTGTCCTTAGGTTTGATATATTCCGCTTTACAATTATCTAACTCAATATGTTTTACATCATATATATCTGAATACTTATACTCTTTTTCCGGTAAAGGATTTTCACTGCCTGCGGAAAACTTATTTCTTAGTGATTCGTTTTTATTAAACAGAGTCACTAATTCTTTAATCATTTTAGCTCTGTGGCTTATCTTTGCTTCTTCACTCATTATACGCCTCCATCCAATCATTGTGGTGGTAAATTATATTCTAAATCGTCTTGATAACTCAGTAACAGCCGCCTTGTCTCCAAATACTACTGTGGCAATAAGAATAACAGCTGATATGATTGTAGCAATTATGGTAAGCAATGGCCAGGTAACTATATTTACAGCTGCTAATATAGAGAAAAAAACGCTCACAATAAGCATAGCCACCTGAAGTAGTATGTAGCTTTGCCAGTTATTCGAGTTAATTATCATAACCACCAGTATTGTGACATCAAAAAGCATAATAGCTATAGGAGTTACATAGTTCAAGGACCATCCAGTATATCCCAGGGCGCAGTCTATAAGTATAACAAGTATTATTGCTCCTATCATTTGGGCAAACATCTTGGATTTGTGTCCCGTATTTCTCTGAAAGGAGTAACACACCGTAAAACAAAGATATATCAAAGCCGCCCCACATATTAGGGACCATTTTACGCCTTTATATGTAAGGTGATTAATAAGAATAAGTATACACTCAACTATAACTGATATAAATATAAACAACTTAATAATCAGCTTAATCTTCTTCATGGCAGGATTAATATCTGGATACATCAGCGATTTAGACTGGTATAGTTCAATCTCGTCCATACCTATATCGTCCATATCTATATCATTTTCAGTATTATCTTCTATATCATTATCTACAGCATCCTTACCCATACTAAGATTTTTATAAGAAATACTTTCCTTTCTCTGCAATACTCCCCTACATAAAGGACATATTAAGGCATCATCCAATATATTAATATTACATCTATTGCATCTAGTCATAATAAACCCCATTACTTTCTATAGATATGCTTGCTCCTTCTGCAGATAATCTACGGAAGAATTCCTTCTGTACAAAATTCTCTCTTATGGCAGAACTAAATGTGAACACTAAGGTATCTCCATAGGAGCACACTCCACCTTTAATATTCTGTCCCTTAGACATAGATAAAACCACATGGAATTTGTCTACATAGTCCTTGAATTCATCCGCCAGCTTAATAAGTCCTATGTTTGTAATTGTAGTAGTGTTGGCTCTTGCAGAAGCCTTATATACCATCTTCATGGCAATATTCTTTATGAATAATGGCACCACTCTTAATACCCAATTTTTCTCATTTGACACATTGTAAGAAAACAACTTTTCCAGGTTTTCTCTATTTACCTGCTTGTCTAAGCTTTCCTTAACCTCTTGAAGGACCTCTTGGTAGGTATAGTTTTCCTTAGTTGGCTTGAAGACTGCCGAAACAACTGCAAAGAAATTCTTGGTTGTATCCGAATTAAAATATGGTCTCAAGTTAACAGGTACACAGGCACTTATTGGTTTGTCGCCAGGCATGCATTTCAAATATTCCTTGTATACCGACCATATAAATGTTCCTACCAAAAGCTGATTGATTGTAAGACCATATTTTTTAGCGATTGTCTTAAGTTCACCAACATTGATATATCCGTGAATTATTCCAAAATTATTTACAGGCAATTTCTCACCTTTTATTATCACAGCCTTCTCAGTTTTGTATGCCTTCTTGGCACTTTTTTTATAATTCTTAACATAACTATCTTCACTATCAAGAGAAGTTTCTGCTTGGAGCACATTATTATTTAGCTTTTTAAGTTCTGGATACTTATATCTAAGATACTGATAAGTAAGCTCCTTAAGAAATGTCAAAGCTCCACTTCCATCTGTAAGCACATGGAATACTTCCAAATTTATTCGCTTTTCAAAGTAGGTAACTCTAAAAAGGTATTCGTTGTTAGTGTATGGATTAATATACATACAAGGATATGTATTTTCTGGCAATACCTTAGGTGTAGGTTTTCTGTTAGTTTCAAAATAATACCAAAACATACCCTTCTTAAGCTTCATCTTAAACACATCAAAGTAAGGAAGGACTCTATTTAAAGCCTTCTGTAACAATTCCGGTTCTATATCTTCCTTAAGTGTAACCGACAATCTATACACATTACTTACACTCTCACTTACAATGACAGGAAACAGATTAGCCGTGTTATCTAATTTGTCCCAACGAAGTTCTTTTCTTCTATATAATTGATTAGATTTGTTCTTAGACATACTACTCCCACCTAATTCAACTTAAAATCCATATATCACAAAATAAGAGTTGTTATACGTTAAGGCTATAACAACTCTTTAGTATATTATTCATAATATGTAAAAAATTATATACCGACCCGGAAGATATTTCAAGTATATTTTTATGGAAACTTTATGATGTAGTTTTAAATACTACATTTGTCAATAATCGACATTATGATAGTAAACTCACATCACAATGAAACGTGCCCACACATCGCAAGCTTCCCTTGCTCAGTGTCGCCACATTCGTCGTATACATCCACACAGAAAAGCCCTCGGAAGTTTCCTTCCGAGGGCCAATAATTTTACTCAACTACGTATGGCATAATTGCAACGTGTCTTGCTCTCTTAACAGCTACTGTTAAAGCTCTCTGATGCTTAGCACAGTTTCCAGTGATTCTTCTAGGAAGAATCTTACCTCTCTCTGAGATGTATCTCTTGAGCTTGTTAACATCCTTATAATCTATAACAGCATTCTTCTCTGCACAGAAAACACAAACCTTTTTTCTTCTACGGATTGGTCTTCTCTTCATAGGAGCGTCTGCTGAACCGCTCTTCTCTGTCTTATTAAAAGCCATGATATTTACCTCCTAACATTTTATGTGTAATGTTACTTAAATGGTAAATCGTTCTCCATATTCTCTGGAATGCTCATGAATCCTTCAGCACTTGCACTTTCAGGTGCTGGTCTGTCAGCAGCCTGATAACCACCGCCGTTACCAGCAGCAGCTTTGCTCTCAGCAAATTCCTGCTCTTCTACAACAACCTCAGTAGTGTATACTTTGTTGCCGTCCTTATTAGTATAGCTTCCTGTCTGAATTCTACCTGTAATGGCAATCTTTGTTCCCTGCTTGAAATACTTCTCAGCAAATTCTGCTGTTCTTCCAAATGAAACACACTGAATGAAGTCTGCTGTCTGGTCTCCACCAGTTGCATCTCTTCTACCACGTCTGTCAACTGCCAATGTATATCTTGCTATAGCTAAAGGCTCTGCGCCTTGTGAATATCTAACTTCAGGATCACGAGTCAAACGACCCATTAAAATTACTTTGTTCATCGGAATTCCTCCTTATCGATCTTACTCTGCGTCCTGTCTAACACAAAGATATCTGATAACAGATTCCATAATACGAACTTTAGCTTCAATCTTAGCTGGACACTCTGCGTTACCGTCGAACTGAATGAAGTAGTAGTAGCCTTCCTTCATCTTCTGGATTTCGTAAGCTAATCTCTTCTTACCCCAGTCGTCAACATTTGTAACAGTACCGCCAGCCTTCTCGATAATGCTCTTAGCTTTATCAACAGCCGCTGCTCTAGCATCGTCATCGATCTTTGTACTAACAACTAACGCTAATTCATACTTGTTCATGTTATTGCACCTCCTTATGGTCTAATGGCCTTCGATCTAGTCGAA
>SVEI01000106.1 GCA_015057445.1 Lachnospiraceae bacterium
AAACATATTCTTACCACTATCCTATCGAATTATAATCACAATTAGATCAGAGTCTATATAGCAAAGATTACTTTTACTACTCTTATTGACCATTTCACAAGTTGATGCCATAAGGCGATTCGGTTTATAGTAACCAACTTATAAAACTGAGCTTTTAACTCAATCAATAAGGCAACTAAAGTTGCCAACCGCAAGCGGTTTTCGGCATTCGACCCGGCTGTCCGTGTGGCCTTGGCCGGCTATTACCGGCGGTCGTATTATCCTGCTTCGGAAAAACTCTTTCCAATTGAGACTATGAAATTGTAGCATTATTATATGGTTTTAGCAAGACTTTTTTTGCTAATTATTTTATTTTCGACATTTTTTTCGGTTTGTTTCTATCTTGTCTATTCCACACCCTTAAGGTACTCCACAGCATACTCAAGCTCATAATCTCCTTCACCGGAGAACATCTTAATTGCAGCATCCTTATCAAACGGTATCTTTACATCCAGTGGATTTCTTCCTATTCTGTCAGCTCTTGTGTCCACAAGTGGCTCTTTATTTTCATCAAGCACTAGACCTACCGGGTAGCTTAGCACTGCTCCTCCTGGAAGAAGACACATACCCCCTGATTCCTGGTTACTTCCGTTAGGCTCTGTGATTCCCATTACAGTAACATTTGGAAGTTTTGAAAGATGATATGCAAGACCGTCACCTGCATCCATACACTGACCATTTACAAGCACCACTACCTGAATCTGATGATAGTTTCCATTTGCTTCTATGTTATGGTTTGCATTTACCTTGTACTTTCCATCCTTATTATGTCCTAGACCGATTCCGTACTGCTCCTCCATGGCAAAATACGATACCAGCGGCATAACAACCTGGTCTGTTCCACCGTAGTTATTTCTAAGGTCTATTATAAGTTTTGTAGCTCCTTGATCCTTTAACTCCTTCAGCTTTACCTCGAACATCTTCTTGGAGTTTTCGTGTTCACCCATAAGGTATGCCTGCTCATCGTTTGAGTCGTAATCCGCACCCATTATTACGAAGTAGCCTGTGTCTTCATTAAGCATCTTGGTAGCATAATTGCCCTGCTGGGCATCAGGCTCTCCAAAATATAGCTTCCAGCCCTTCATAAATCTATCATAGTAGCTTCCCTTGCTGGTAAGCTCTACAGTCTGCTCCTTGCCAGACTCATCCAAATATGTAATTTCAACCGTATCAGCACCCTTGCCCGCTAGGAATAATGGTTTCACTGCATCCTCATTTGCAGCTACAGGATAGCTGTTAAGGGTTGAGATACATTCCACCTCTGATAAAGCCTCCTCTACCGCCACACCATTCCACTTGGTGATAACAGTTCCATTTTCAATTCCATCTATATCATCATCTATAAGCACTGCAACAATTTCACCAGAATCTGTGCTTATCATAGAAAGTCCGTAATCATTACCAAGCAATCTCTCGTCCACTGCTCGTTTAGTCTCATCATCTGGGAATACCACGCATACATGACCATCGTGAACACGGTAGCTCATGCGGACCATAGCTTCTAAGAACTGTATTTCGTCCCCATTTGCGTCAGCCTGCTCCACCATAGGAAGTAGCTCCACCTCTATATCCTCAAAATCAACTTCCTTCCACTCCTCAAGCACATAGTTTTCCTCCATGGCATCTAAGGATGCCTTGAAGCTTTCTGTGTAGGATTTGTTACCCAAATTATCAAGGGGTGAAAGTGAAAGAACATTGCTAGCTGACATAGCAATAACTGCAAAATTTATTACTACTGCAGACACCACGAAGAACCTTTTGCTCTTGGTAAACAGTGGCCACATCATAGGAACCAGGGATGGCAGGTACATAGAAAAATATGACACCAGCATTATCTGCCACATGCTTCCTAGTCCATTAAACATAAAGTGAATTATGCTAATTGACACTGGCAAGAAACATAGCATCTTCCATATCCCTAGTTTCTTCTCGTCCTCCTTAATTTTACCGTAAAGGATTGTGAGGGCTATGGTTATTATGATGATGCTTAATATGTAAATAAGCTGCTCCGGCTCTATTATGGTTAGCTTGTGAATTATGGTTCCCAGTAATTTTTTCATGCAGACCTCCGTAATAATACACGCATATTCGTGGTTAATATTTGCTATTGTAGCTATACTTATCCATATGCTTAATTTTCAACTTATACATGCATTATACTATTAAATTCACGCTAACTCAATGGGTTTGGTGCAAAAAATGTAAGCGTTTACATTTTATTTTTCATAACAACTAATATTTTCACGAAATTATTTTTTCTTCACACAAAACATCTCAACATAATCCCATCTTTTATTCTCGTATGTAGGAAATCCCTCCACAGACACCCCAGTTTTTGTATATGTTTCAAATGCATTTACCGTTTCCTCATCTAACAGATAATAAATCTTGGAGTAGTAGTTCTGTCCTTTATCCATATGAATTTGGCCTATAGCCTCTCTGTTATTTACATCACTCACACCAGCATACAAGATGTCCCCACGGGAATTTTCTATACATATTCCCACTGGAAATGAATCCACCTCATACAAGGAGTAATAGTACACATCAAAATCCCCTGTTTCATCGGCAGTAGATTCATAGTCAAAGCTTTCCATCTCCGACATACTGACATAATCCTCTATATGATACATGATTCCAGTAATGCCGATAAAATATCCTGCTCCATCCTTTACCTCAATATTTCTAACATAACCACCTAGGGAGTCAGAATAGTTTTCTTTCTCAAACTCCTCATCTGTGGCCTCAAGCCAGCTTTTATATTCCTTAATATTGTTGTATCTAATTATGCCAATTACCGCAACAGCTACAGCCACAATAATAAGCCCAACAATCACTATTATTTTCTTTTTATTCTTCATAACATTTCCCCCTACGATTACTGTTCTCCTAGCACTTCCATTTCCTCACCCTGCTGCCAAACTGTAAATATTACAGTTCCGTCAGGCTTACAATAGTTTACCTTGGTTATCCCCTTTGCATCGCACAAGCGCTGGTATTGCTCGTTCATATTGTAGCCTCTTGTTCCTGGCATAAGGGTGTGAAGTCCATATTCTCCTAAGTAGAAGTTAAACTCTCCAGTCTTATCAAAGTCAAAATCCACTATGCACACCTCACCCATGGCATAAAGGTCAGTCTGATGAATGTATAAATCCCCATTTATATTCACCACATCTAAGTTTGCATCTAGACCTTCCACCGATGATTTAGGCCAGATTGGTTCACATTTTTCTATAATGTAGATGGTTGCTCCAACCCACAGTATAAGGAACACAACTACTGCGATTATAAACTTTTTAATGTATTCCTTCTTAAACTTCTTGCCCACCTTGTCAAATAGCTTTACGCCATCATCACTTGATTTGCCCAGGTCAATATTTGCCCCTGCATTCTCAACTAGCTGCTGACAATCCTTACAGCCTTCAATATGTTCTCTAACTGCCTTTTCACTGTCTTTAGAAAGCAGTCCATCAATATATAAAGGAATTAAATCCTTTGCCATATCACATGTTATTTTGTTACTCATATTTTCCCTCCTTCTTCAATCTTTCCACAATTTTCTGCTTCGCTCTAAAGTATGTAACTCTGGCCCAGTTCTCTGACTTGCCATAGAAAGCTCCTATCTCCTGGTAGGATTTTTCCTCCTCTACCTTCATGCGAAACACCTCATCATAAGGTGGTTCCAGTGAATTCATTATAGACCTTATATCTCCTGCGATTTCCGCATCCTCTACCTTTTCCTGCAAAGAACTTTCCGTTCCTGCCATATTTTCTATAAGCTGTTCTATATCCTCAGAATTAACCAGACGTTTTTCCTTCCTAAGATAGGAAATGTAAGTATTTTTAGCAATCTGGCACAGCCAACTAATTACCTTACAATCCCCATCA
>SVEI01000107.1 GCA_015057445.1 Lachnospiraceae bacterium
GTTTGCTCCACAGTGTGAGCTCTACCGATAACTTTTAATGTCTCGTCATTCATAGTCTGTGGATTAATACTAATCCTTGTAATGTTATGGTTCTTCATAACCATAAGCTTGTCCTTAGTTATACTGTCAGGTCTTCCCGCCTCCACAGTAAACTCCTTGCACTGGGACAGATCAAATGTACTGTCAATATGTGTAAGTAGCTCGTCAAGTAGCTCATGGCTTATAGACGTTGGAGTTCCTCCACCTATATAAACTGATACAAGTCTCTTATCTTTATAAACCTCAGCTATATAATCAAGCTCCTTCTTAAGAGTCATAATATACTCTGCTGCCTTCTTCTCATATTGTGCTATGGGATATGATGTAAATGAACAATACAAGCATCTGGTAGGACAAAACGGAATGCCTATATACAAGCAGTAATCATTATCTACATCTATGTCTGAAATAAGTGATAGTTCTTTCTCAGCCACTTTAGTAGCAAGCTGTGCTTTCTTATCTGAAACCTCATAAACCTTAACATAATTTTCTACTGCCGCATCATATGATGCTCCCGATTTAAGCTTTGCCATAGCAATCTTAGTTGGTCTAACTCCTGTAAGGTCTCCCCATGGAAGGGTTCTATCAGCGTACCTACATAGCAAATGGTAGGATGCCAGCTTTAGCTTATTCCTAAACTCTGCCTTATCTAAGTAGCTGCCCTCTATAGTCTCCATATCAGAGTAATCATCTAATATTGCAAGGGATGTTTCCTTCTCCTCATACTTAGCTACGAATATAAACTTTGGCATTTCCTCTCCCTCAAGCTTCTCAACTATCTTAACTCCTGGGAAGAAAGCCATTATCATAGCACGAAGGTCATTATTATATTCTTGACTGTTTTGTTCTAGTAATATCATAATCTAATATCTAAAATATGGATTACCCATCTTTTCCTTCTTAATAGTTGTTCTGTCATTGTGTCCCGGATAAACCACCACATCTTCAGGAAGTGTGAGAAGCTTCTCACTAATATTAGTCATAAGAGCTCTCTCGTCGCCTGTTGGGAAGTCACTTCTTCCTATGCTGTAATTAAACAGTGTATCTCCTGAGAAAAGAAGTTTTTCTTCAGGGAAATAGTAGCACATGCCTCCCTTGGTATGTCCTGGTACGTGAATACATTTCACCTTAGTACCAAGCAATTCAAACTCTGGCTCTCCCTCTATTAGCTCATCTGCTTCTAGAGACATAGCACTGCCAAACATCATGGAAAGATTAAGCTCAGGTCTCTTAAGCACATCTGCCTCTTCACTAGAAGCATAGATTTTTACCTCTGGTAATGCTTTCTTTAAACCTTCCACTCCACCGATATGGTCTACATGACCATGAGTAAGCAAAATATACTTAAGCTTAATATTCTGCTCCTCATACATCTTAACTAGATAATCGGCTCTAGCCGCAGGGTCTACCACTGCCGCTTCTCTAGTATCCTGGTTAACAATTGTATAGCAATTGGTTCCAAGGGAACCTAAAATGTTTGTTATGGTAATTAAATTCGCCATATTATCTCCTTTATTATGGTGAGAGTTTATCTCGGCATCTGCCAATATGCCATCGCCATCACATATCTCCCAACATTATTTAGCCTGAGGTTCTCTCAATATCTATGATTCCCTCAATATTTCTAATCTTATCAATAACTTTATTTAACTGATCTTTAGAACGAATCTGGAACTTAACAGATAGTGTTGCCTTTCCCTGCTTATTAAGTCGCACATTAAGACCTGTAAGATTAATGTTCTCCTCGTTAAACAGCTTAGTCAGCTTAAAGATTAAGCCCTGACTATCATATGCATAAATATTAATCTCTGCAGTGTAAAGGCTTGTGGCTTGAACAAGTCCTGGAGCCCAATCTGCCTCAATAAGTCTAGCTCTGTCAAAGTCACTCATGTTGATTACATTAACACAATCTGTTCTGTGAATTGATACACCACGTCCTCTAGTCACATAGCCTACTATCTCATCTCCAGGAACTGGAGCACAACACTTAGAAAATCTAACTGAAATATCATGAATTCCCTTTACAACAATTCCATCCTTGCTGCTGTTGCTGTCTCTTCCCGGGGTATTTATCTTATCAACTATTTGCTCCTCAGTAACCTTGTTTGCCTCATCTTGCTTGTATTCCTCAAGAAGACGATTTACTACCTGACCCTCTTTAATTCCACCATAACCTATGGCAGATACAAGGGCATCCCAGTTGGCAAAATTGTACTTCTTAAGCACCTTTTCTCTAAATTCTGGCTTTAGTATATCTGATAAAACAATAGACTTACTCTTACAGTAATTGGCTATAGCCTCTTTACCACGCTGAATATTATCGTCCTTGTTTTCCTGTCTAAACCACTGATTTATCTTGGTTTTTGCCTGAGTGCTCTTTACTATAGTAAGCCAATCACGGCTTGGTCCCTTAGCATTCTGGGACGTAATAATTTCAATTCTATCACCATTCTTAAGCACTGTCTCTATCGGAACCTGCTTTCCATTTACTCTGGCTCCAATAAGCTTATTTCCCACTGCTGTATGAATAGCATAGGCAAAATCTATAGGTGTTGAGCCTGCTGGTAGAGTCTTAACATCTCCTGCTGGTGTAAAGCAGTAAACCTGATCCGCAAATAAATCAAGGTCCGTCTTTACAAAGCTCATAAATTCCTTGTTGTCAGTAGTATCTGTCTGCCATTCAAGTATCTGACGGAGCCAACTTAGCTTTTGCTCCTCGCTGTTTGCCTTATTATCTCCACCCTCTTTGTATTTCCAGTGAGCTGCAATACCGTATTCAGCAGTTTTGTGCATCTCAAAGGTACGAATTTGTATCTCGAATGGTCTTCCACCAGGACCTATCAGCGTAGTGTGAAGGGACTGATACATATTTGCCTTAGGCATGGCTATATAATCTTTAAATCTACCTGGTATTGGCTTATACTTCTCGTGGATTGAACCAAGAGCCGCGTAACAATCTCTTACACTATCCACTTTTATTCGAATGGCATGTATATCATATATCTGGTCTAAGGTCTTGTCCTGAGTTTTCATCTTTTTGTATATACTAAAAAGATGCTTAACTCTACCATCTATCTCAGCCCTAATGCCAGCTTCTTTCATACATTCCTTTACCTCACCCACCATCTGAGCTATAAAGTCCTCACTGGCCATAAGTCTGCTCTTTATCTCTGCGGTAAGATTAGTATATACATCAGGATAGAGATATCTCATAGAAAGATCATCTAACTCTATCTTAATCTTGGATATACCCAGTCTATGTGCCAATGGAGCATATATGTCCATTGTCTCTCTAGACTTCTCTATCTGCTTTATAGGTGACTGATATTGCATGGTTCTTAAATTATGCAATCTATCTGCCAACTTTATAAGTATAACTCTAATATCCTTTGCCATGGCAAGAAACATCTTACGAAGATTCTCTGCCTGAATTTCTATCTTGTCCTGTGATAAATCAAGTCGTGTAAGTTTTGTAACACCATCTACCAAGAGAGCAATTTCATCAGAAAACTCTTTTGCTATTTCCTCCTTGGTCATAACTGTGTCCTCCACAACATCGTGAAGAATACCTGCGATTATAGTCTCTTTATCAAGCTCTAATTCTGCCAATATAAGGGCAACACAAAGAGGATGAATAATATAAGGTTCTCCAGATTTTCTCTTCTGGTCCTTATGTGCATCATCCGCTATTCTATAAGCCTTTACAATCTGTGCAATATCTGATGACGGATGATACTTTCTTATGGTATCTATAAGCTGTTGAAAGAGTTCATCCGGCGGTGTAAAATCCTCTGGCTTAGAAAGTTGCTTTTTTATCGGATCTGGTGTTGTGTACTTTTCATCTGACATCCTAATCACATCCCTTGCATTTTGTAACTATTGTAATCG
>SVEI01000108.1 GCA_015057445.1 Lachnospiraceae bacterium
CAGGAGTAACACCTACTGCTGCTGCACAAAGAAGTCTTCCCTGTGAATCCTTAGCTGCATTAGGGTACTTAATCTGCTTCTCAATATCCTTAATAGTAATGAGACCCTTAAGGTTCATATTCTCATCTACTATAGGAAGCTTCTCCTTACGAGCCTCAGCAAGAATCTTCTTAGCCTCCTCAAGAGTAATGCCCTCTCTAGCTGTTACAAGATTCTCTGAAGTCATAGATTCCTTAATCTTCTTAGTATAATCAGTCTCAAACTTTAAATCTCTGTTAGTGATGATACCAACAAGCTTACCATTCTCAGTTATTGGAACACCTGAGATTCTAAACTTTGCCATAAGATCATCTGCATCCTGTAATGTATGTTCTGGTGAAAGGAAGAAAGGATCTGAAATTACACCATTCTCTGAACGCTTAACCTTGTCAACCTCCTCAGCCTGCTGCTGAATAGTCATATTCTTGTGAATTACACCAATACCACCCTGTCTTGCCATAGCAATCGCCATTCTGTGCTCAGTAACTGTATCCATACCAGCACTCATAAGCGGAATGTTAAGTGTTATTTTCTTAGTAAGTTTAGTTGTCAAGTTTACATCATTAGGAATAATCTGTGAAAACTGTGGAACCAAGAGAACGTCATCAAAAGTTATTCCTTCGCCAATAATCTTTCCCATGTTAGTCTTTCCTTTCATACTATTTACTAAATTTTAAAAATTAGAATGTATATTACCATCTAAAACGAATTATGTCAACGGAATATTTGCACAAATTACTCCTGTACAACACAAATATACAAATCTAAATATTCTTTGCCATCATTCATCATAGGAACCTTAAGTCCCTCAATATCTGACTTTAGGTGCAAATCCTTTCCAAATACAGCAAGTGGTGGCGTAATATCAATCAATATTCCTAAAGTTGAAAATATAGTCGCTGTATTACCCATAATCATATTACCTAATTCATTAAGGGCTGATGATGACATCTCATCAAGCTCTGTAACAGGCATGCCAAACATCATTCTTGAAGCGATATCCTTTGCATTATCTTCTGCCATAGCAAGGATAACCTGTCCCTTCATGGCGCCTACTACACCTACCTGAATGGCATATGTGCTATCTTTCAAGTAAAAATCTGTCTTTTCTGGTTTGCCTACAGTCATCTTAACCTGAGTTACACTTTCTACTATAGAAATACATGACTGCAAAAACGGATTAATGTGATTAACATCAAATTTTGGTGCCATTATTACTCTTCTCCTTAAGTATTTTTCTTGCTTTGTTCATATTTAATCTATTATACTATATTTTCCTATGTTATTCAAACATAAAATACAGTATTTTGTGTTATTTTTCAGAGTAAATAATCATCTTAAAATATAATTACTGAAATACATAAACCTCACTTGAACCTAGTATGTGATGTGACTTATCAACCTGCTTTACAGTAATCTCATCACCAACTTCAGCAAGTGTTCCTTCTACTAGTAAAGTTTGTCTATCAACATAAGTTGTTGTCAAATCCTTCTCACCAACATAAACAACTGAATATTCAGTAAAATTATGACCTTTAATTACCATATGGTCTCTCTCATTAGTCACTTGAGTTACTGAGATTATGTCAACTCCCATCTGCATTTCATTGACAGGAAGTACAATACCATTATCAAACATATACTTATCTCCAAATAACATATCATAGGAAATAAGTCTTAACTTATCCTCAAGCACATCATCATCGTAATATGCATGAGCCTTGTAAGCATAAGTTCCTTCAATGTTAAGAGCATCTAGCAATTTGACAGATAATTCACTTGCTAAAATATCTTCATCTTCCAATTTTAGCCCTATATTATTAACCATTACATACTCTGTCTGGAATAATGAGTGGCTAGGAATTTGTTCTTCTGTAAGACCTATGGTTGGAAGATGATCTCCATAGAGAACCAAAACATAATCTTCTCCATAGTTATCAAGTTCCTTCTTTAAATGGTCTAAAAACACATCCATCTCGTACAACTGATTAACATAGTATGTCATCTGCTGCTGAACCTCAATATCATCTCCATAAGTCACACTAATATGTTCCTCGCAAGTATCCTCTCCTATAGGATATTTTCCATGAGCCTGAAGACTTATGGTATACACAAGATCCTGACCTTCAGTTTCTTTAAGACACTTCATAATATCAGCTATAAGGCTTTCATCCTTCGCCCAACCTGTAGACGTAAACTCCAAATCATACATATACTCCAGAGAAATAAAAGCATCAAAGCCCATCTTCTCATATACATTTTTTCTATCATAGAAGGAAGAT
Organism: Lachnospiraceae bacterium; assembly: GCA_015057445.1. Classification (GTDB taxonomy): domain Bacteria; phylum Bacillota; class Clostridia; order Lachnospirales; family Lachnospiraceae; genus Coprococcus_C. Next base: position 2,322 of record SVEI01000108.1, read on the forward strand.
TTGTTGTTATGAATAGCGTATGCTCCATAGCCTTCTGCCTTAAGAGCGCTACACAAACCTTCTACTGATTCTTCATTTACAGTAGTCTTGTATGGGTATTCACCTGCACCGAAAAATCCTGAAGGAAATCCAGTAAGTACCTCAAATTCTGTATTAGCAGTACCAGCACCAAGGGCAGGAACTGTAAGATATCCGGATGGATATTCCTCTTTGAATTTTGTATATGTAGGCACTGGATCCTGACTCATATCAAGATCAACTATAGCCTTTGGATCAAAGAAAGTTTCAAGCTGAATCACAATTACATTAGGAGTTTGTTTCTTGCCCTCCTGCTTAACAGTTTCTAGTTCAGACTTAATCTGAAGCATTACATCCTCTTCATAATCATCTGGCTTATCAATACCATTATCAATGATACTATTAGTAAAGCAGTACGCAAATCCATAATCCTTGTAGGCATTACCTAGATTAGCAAAGTCATCTGATATAATGTTATGCTTTACAGCAAAATTAGTCATGCCCCATACAAATATCCAAGCCAAAACACAAAGTAACATAGTTCCCTTGACTTTTCTATCGCCCTCAAATCGTGGACTCTTCTTAAATAAGATAACCAATGCCACTATGGCGGCAATTACAGCAAGAAGAAGCAGCACCTGCTGAAATTTTGTAAGGTATACATCAAGCATACTGAATACATCCAAGAACATCAGAAAGTCTATAGCTGCAAATGGTGTCACACGATAACTAAGCACGCAGAAATTAATTATTCCACAAGCTAACCATACTGTAGTTATAGCAATTAATCCAAAGATTCTCTTCTTTAAAAACAGAGCAAACAATAATGTAAAAAATACTATAGACGTATTATAAGCAAACACTATTGGTTGGGTAACCATAAACTTAAAACCTAAGAATATAGAACGTCTACCTAACATCTCCAATAACAATTCAAGTGGTAATGCAATAAGCAAACACTTAAATATCCATGTATGTATAGAATACGCCCAAGCTCTTCTAATTCTGTTTTTTACACGCTGTAAGAATGGTATGTCTTTATCTTCTTCCCAATCTTCCGCTGCATCATCCATATCAGCTGATACTTCAGCATTATAATCTTCAGTTTCTTCTATTATATCTGTGTTTAACTCTATATCCTGAACCTTTTTTATGTTTTTCTTCTCAGTCTTATTCTTCTTACTCATAATATTTCTCCATAAGATTCCCATGAATCTTAAACACTTTTCATAACTTCTATCCTATTATAGCAAAGAAGTTTAATTTTTCAATACAAGTAATTTGGAAAAGAATTAATATTTTTTAAAAATTGTTGTTGACATCCAAAATCATCTGTGATATTATACATCTTGTCGTTAAGGAAACGACCTAAGAAATGCGCGAGTGGCTCAGCGGTGGAGCACCTCCTTGCCAAGGAGGGGGTCGCGGGTTCGATCCCCGTCTCGCGCTCTTTATTATTCTCCGAGAAGATTTCTTCTCGGAGTT
>SVEI01000024.1 GCA_015057445.1 Lachnospiraceae bacterium
GAATTCCACAGAAGTTAAAACCAGGAGGTATATTATGAGCGTTATTTCAATGAAGCAGTTACTCGAGGCAGGTGTTCACTTTGGACATCAGACAAGAAGATGGAATCCTAAGATGGCTGAGTATATTTATACTGAGCGTAACGGAATCTACATCATCGACTTACAGAAGTCAGTAGGTAAGGTTGATGAGGCTTACAAGGCTATTTTAGATTGCGTAGCTGATGGTGGAAAGGTACTTTTTGTTGGTACTAAGAAGCAGGCTCAGGATGCTATTAAGTCAGAGGCTGAGAGATGTGGTATGTACTACGTTAACGAGAGATGGTTAGGTGGTATGCTTACAAACTTCAAGACTATTCAGACTAGAATTGAGAAGTTAAAGAAGTATGAGGCTATGGAGCAGGATGGTACATTTGATGTATTACCTAAGAAGGAAGTAATCGAGATTAAGAAGGAGATGGATAAGCTTCAGAAGAACCTTGGCGGTATCAAGGAGATGAAGACTATTCCTGATATGATCTTTGTTGTAGATCCTCGTAAGGAGAAGAACTGTATCCAGGAGGCACACTCACTTGGAATTCCACTTGTTGGTATTGCTGATACTAACTGTGATCCAGAGGAGCTTGATTATGTAATCCCAGGTAACGACGATGCTATCAGAGCTGTAAAGCTTATCGTTGGTAAGATGGCAGATGCAGTTATCGAGGCTAATCAGGGTGCTGACGCTGTTTCAGATGTTGAGGCTGAGTCGATGGCAGCTGATGCTGAGGAAACTGAGGAGTAATCATAAGATATAGATAGCCATGCTTGCTTGCTAACTTGCAGGCATGGCTTGTATTTTATAAATAATTATTTAGGAGGATATAATAATGGCAGCTATTACAGCAGGTATGGTAAAAGAGTTAAGAGAAATGTCAGGCGCTGGTATGATGGACTGTAAGAAGGCTCTTGGTGCAACAGACGGCGATTTCGATAAGGCTATGGAGTGGCTTAGAGAGAAGGGTCTCGCTACAGCTCAGAAGAAGGCAGGAAGAATTGCAGCAGAGGGTATCGTTATGACTACAGTTATTAACGATGGAAAGACTGCAGCTATCGTTGAGGTTAATGCGGAGACTGATTTCGTTGCTAAGAATGATGTATTCCAGGGTTATGTATCAGAGGTTTTAGATCAGATTGTTAAGTCTACAGCAGCTGATGTAGAGGCTCTTAAGGAAGAAAAGTGGGCTCTTGATGATTCTATGACTGTTGCTGAGAAGCACGCAGCTATGATTGCTAGAATCGGCGAGAATATGAATATAAGAAGATTTGAGAGAGTAAATACTGATGGTATGGTTGTATCATACATCCACGCTGGTGGTAAGATTGGTGTTCTTGTTGAGGCTGATACTGATGGTTCAGGTGCTGAGATTGAAGAGTGCTTAAAGAACATTGCTATGCAGGTTGCAGCTATGAATCCTAAGTATGTTTCAACTGCTGATGTATCAGAGGAGTATAAGGCACATGAGTTAGAGATTCTTGTTGCTCAGGCTAAGAACGATCCTAAGAATGCTAATAAGCCTGATAACATCATCGAGAAGATGGTACAGGGTAGACTTAACAAGGAGCTTAAGGAAGTATGTCTTCTTGAGCAGGAGTATGTTAAGGCAGAGAACAAGGAGTCAGTTGCTCAGTATGTTGCTAATGTAGCAAAGGCTGCTGGATGCAATCTTGCAGTTAAGAACTTTATCCGTTTTGAGACTGGTGAGGGACTTGAGAAGAAGAATGAGGATTTCGCAGCTGAGGTTGCTGCTCAGATGGGAATGTAATTATAGTTTAATAATTTGATATTATTAACATCAAAAAGCATCGAATTATGATTCGGTGCTTTTTATTTTTTGAACGATAGATTTGCTATTATAGTAAATTTATAGTTTATTATTGAAGATAGTTGTAATATATTTATTTTAAATAATAGGAGGGGAAACTTATGAAAAACGAAAGAATTGAAAAAATACGAATGAGGCTGGCGTGTATTTTTGTTTTTAGAGTAATAATGGTATTTATAATTTTAGGTGTATTCGGTCTTACTTTATGGCTTGTTAATGAGTTTTTTGAACTTACACTAGTATATATCGTTATATCATGCTTCATTACTATGCCAGTATTCTTTGCCTTGTATTTTGTTGTGAAGGGTGGATATGAAATCAGTTATACAGAATACATGGCTTTATATAATCATTTTGTTACAAAAGAAGCTATTAAATATAACTCTGAGACAGTTATGGAATTTAAGGAAAACTCCTTTGATAATGCAAAGGTTTTTGAAGATACAGGATTTGTTGGTGATGGTTCAGATTTGATTGGTTCTGCTTGGTTTGTTGGTGACTATAAGGGTAAAAAGTTTGAAGGTGCATATGCTCATTCTTATTTGAGAAGTCGACCAGGATACTACATTAGAAGAATGATGCCTACATGGCTACGTTTTGTGCTACGTCTAGATTATATGAAAATGTTTGCAGGTGTGGTTGGTTGTTTTAATGATGTTAAATTTGGTAAAGATCCTATAGTTATTTATGATAAATCAAATCCAAATAAAAGGTTTATATATGAATTTGATGAAAATAGTATAGTAAAAACTGGGAATGAAGAATTTGATAAGTTGTTTATAGTTAAATCTGCTAGACCGGATATGGCAAGAGAATTCTTTACAGATGATATTATTAATGCATTGCTTAACTTGAAGAAACTTAAGATACATATAGGTGTTCATTTGTATTTGAATAAAATGAATTTTTCTATAAATTCAATGGATTTAGGATTCAAACCGCCTATATTTAAAACTGTTGATGTGGATAAAGAAATAGAAAAGGTTAAAGTTGTTCTTCGTGATTATTATAAATCGCTTTTGGTGTTAGTAAAATAGATTTTTTAAGAATGGTATATTTTAATATGCCATTCTTTTTATTTGTTCAAATAAGTGAAAAACTAACAGAAAAAAATAGATTTAGTGCCATTTTTAGTTGAATAAATGGGTGTGATAAAGTAAAATATATATAGTTGTTTGATGAGTAAATAATACTATACGAAGAGAGGTAATGCTATGTTTAAGAATGCTACATCTGATATTGCTATGAGTAATGCTGCCAGTAGATTATGCTACACGATTATTAATGTGATTTTAATAGCATGTTATTTAATTGAGGTTGTTAAGGGTTCAAGAACAATGGGATATTTTACTGTGTTTTGTATACTTGCATTAGTTCCAATGGTTCTTACATATTTGCTTTATTTTAAGGATAAAGAAAGTGCAGCTATAAAATATGTCATTATGATAGGTTTTGGTATATTTTATCTTTTTATTATTTTTACAACCACATCGCCAATTGCGTACATATATGCATTTTTGATGGCTATTATTTTGCTTGTATATAATGATTTAAAGCTTACCATATTATTTTCTGGATTAATAGCTTTGGGTAATATTGTTCATGTGGCATATCTTGGAGTTTCTGGACAGATTGTTAAGGAAGAATTGGCTAATATAGAAATTCGTGTTGCGTCTGTTGTCTTGTTTATGGTATTTATGGTTCTATCAAGTATTGTGATGAACAAGAATAATCAAAGAAAGATTGACGAGATTAATGCTGAGAAAGAGAGAACAGCTCATCTTATGGACAATCTACTCCATACCTCACAGAAAATTACTTCTGATATAGAGGTTGTAACAGGTAAGATGTCCTTGTTGGAGGATTCTGCAAATAAGACTATGTCTTCTATGGAGGAGGTAGCTCAGGGGACAAGTGATACTGCAGATTCTATTCAGCTGCAGATGGAGAGAACTGAAGAAATTCAGGGTACTATCCAGAGAGTTAATGAAGTTTCAGATAAGATTGAGCGCAATCTTGATAATACTAAGAGAGAGCTTCAGAATGCACAAAAGAACATTGATGATTTGATTGAGCGAGTTGATTTGTCTAATAAAGAAAATGCTAAAGTTTCAAAAGAACTTGCGGAACTTAATGAATATGCAAGTCAGATGCAGTCTATTGTAAGTTTAATCGAATCAATTACAAGTCAGACAAGTTTGCTTTCTCTTAATGCAAGTATTGAGGCAGCTCGTGCTGGAGAAGCTGGTAAGGGCTTTGCTGTAGTGGCTACTGAAATTTCTGGACTTGCTACACAGACTCAGGAAGCTACTGAAAGTATTGCTGCACTTATTGGTAATATTTCTACAGAACTTGAACAGGTTGTTGAGGTTGTTGAGGGAATGATAGGTAACAGTAATATTCAAAGTGATGCCGCTCATAATGTTGCAGATAGCTTTGAGGTGATTAATGTATCGGCAGAGGAAGTATTTGTTGAGTCTAATAATCTTAAGAACTTAGTAGAGGAGCTTACAGTGAACAACCAGGCTATTGTGGAAGGTATTGAAACTATTTCTGCAGCTACAGAGGAGGTTACAGCCCATTCTACAGAGACATATGAGAGTAGTGCTGAGAATAGTGAGATTACTACAGAGGTAGGTCAAATTATTCAAGAACTTAATATAATGGCGCAGAATCTTATGAATACAAACTAAAAGTATTTTAATATGCAAAATAACCAAGGATAAGTTCCTTGGTTATTTTTTTGAATTACTACTTTACAACTTATTATCAATATGATATTATCACTATAGTAATAACAAAGGAGGTGCTTAAGTGAACTCTAAAAAAGTAACTAATAATTTTGAGGAAAAAGAATTCTTAAAATCTTACAATATTGAAATGTATGATAGACCATCAATAACTACAGATATAGTTGCATTTAAGATAAGAAGCAAAGAAGGCGACACGTATAGACATAATGCCAAAAGTAATTTGTCTATTTTGTTGGTAAGACGAGGTGAATATCCTTTTAAGGATAAGTGGGCACTTCCAGGAGGTTTTTTGAGAAAGGAAGAAACAATAGAAGAATGTGCGTATCGTGAAATAAAAGAAGAAACGGGAGTATTGCCAGTTTCATTAATGCCCATTGGGGTGTTTAGTGACATTGATAGAGATCCGAGAGGTAGAATAGTATCTAATGCATATTTGTCTATTATTAGTGATGATGCTACACCTTTTGCAGGGACTGATGCCACCGAGGCAAAGTGGTTTGATGTTTCTTTTGAAGAATTAAATGATGATTGCAAATTAACACTATCTAATGAAAACATCGTTATAGAATGCCAGTTAAAAAAATTAGAAACTATATTTAAAAAGACTGACTTTGGTATTATAAATGGTGATCAATTGGCCTTTGATCATGCAAGAATTATTTCAACAGCTATTGCATTGCTTAGGGAAAGTTCGAAGGATTATGATCTGATATTAGATTTTTTACCAGAAAAGTTTACTCTTACGGAATTGCAGAATGTAACCGAAGCAATAATGAATGTTACTTTGACTCCAGCAAACTTCAGGAGAAAAGTTTCGGAATTTGTAATGGAGACAGATGAACAACTATCAGGGGTAGGTCATAGACCGGCTAAACTGTTTAAACGTAAATAATTAATTATAAGGAGGAAAAAGATATGAAGAAGTTTTTAGTTGTAGTAGATATGCAGAAGGATTTTGTGGATGGTTCACTTGGAACAGCAGAGGCTGTTAGTATAGTGCCTAATGTTGTAAAAAAGATTAAGGAATTTGATGGGGAAATATTTGTGACATATGATACTCATTTTGACAATTATATGGATACAAGTGAAGGAAAGAAACTTCCTGTTCCGCACTGTATTAAGGGTACAGATGGTTGGAAGTTGGATACTCAGGTGTCAGAAGCTCTCAAGGGAAGAGGATACACAGAAGTTGAAAAGATTACATTTGGTTCAGTTGATTTGCCAGACATGATATATAAAGCTGCAGGAGAAGAGGATTTTACTATTGAACTTATTGGTCTTTGTACAGATATTTGTGTTGTATCAAATACTCTTATATTAAAAGCTAACTACCCAGAGAAAGAGATTACTGTGGATGCTAGTTGCTGTGCTGGAGTAACTCCAGAAAGTCACGAGGCTGCACTTACTACCATGAAGATGTGTCAGATTAACGTGATTTAAAAATTATTTGTGTTGTTGTGGTAGCTTAATTGCTAGATATTACAATATATTCAAGTTATTGTTGTTTATTGCATTGGAGGGATTTTATGGTTAAGATAAATGGGTTTAAGTTCAAAGATGAACAATTTCATAATGGAGAAGTAATCTTTGAAAAAGTTGATAAGATTGATAATAAGCTTAATATAATTGAGATGAATTTTAAAGATAATAGGGATATCACAGCGGTTCTTTTCGCTAGACAGTGGCTTAAAGATAAAGCTCCAAATGCAGGTTGTAATCTTATTATGAAGTATTGCCCCTATGAAAGAATGGATAGAGAAATAAATGCCCAACTATTCTCTATGAAGTATTTTGCAGAGATATTGTCCAAGTTTGATTTTGATAAAGTTATAATTTTAGATCCTCATAGTCAAGTTTGTGTGAATCTGCTCAAGAATCAAGGGATAGATGTTCAAATACTGAATTTAGAGGATTATATTATTAAGGTTATTGATGAATTTAAACCAGATTATCTATTTTATCCTGATAAAGGGGCTGCAAAGAAATATCCAGAGCTGCTTAAGAATATTGATATACCATATTTCTTCGGAGTAAAAGTGAGGGATTTGGAGAATAAGGGAAGAATCAAGGATTATGAACTTGTGGATGCGCCTGATTTAACAGATAAGAAGGTTCTTATTATTGATGATATTTGTTGTTTGGGAGGTACGGCATACAATGCAGCAGTGCTGATGAAAGATAAAGGCGCTAGCCAGGTTGCATTTTACATAAGTCATTGTGAAAATGGAGTATTTGTGGGAAGGTTGTTGAAGACTGAAGAAGACAGATATACAGTAGATAAGATATATACAGCCAATACTATGCTGTTAGATGGAACTCACGAAAATATTGTGATTATAGAATAGATTTTATGATTGGAATGTGGAGGTAATGAGAATGAATAAGATTAATCCGATGTTATTAATAGATTTTTATAAGGCTGTTCACGCAGAGATGTTACCTAAGGAGATTACAAAATCTGTGTCATATTTTACTCCACGAATGAGCAGAGTGAAGATGTGGGATAAGGTGGTAATGTTTGGACTTCAAGGCTTTATTAAGACATATCTTATAGATTATTTTAATGAAGCATTTTTTGAAAGACCATTTGATGAGGTAATAGGTGAATATAAGAGAATAATGGATGCTGCTCTTGGGGAGAATGCATATAAGATAGATAAGATTGAAAAGCTACATAGGCTGGGATATCTTCCTATAGAGATAATTTCTCTTCCTGAAGGTGCAAGAGTTCCAATGCATGTGCCAATGTTTGGTATTACAAATACTCATGATGATTTTGCTTGGTTACCACAGTCTTTAGAGAGCCTTATATCAGCAGAAAGCTGGCATCCAATGCTTGCTGCTACTGTTGGGGCAACCTATAGAGATATAGTTAATAAATATTACGACTTAACCTGCGATGACGATTTGCCAAGGGCTAAGGCTTTGGGAGCGTTTGACTTTAGAGGTGAGGAATGTACTGAGTCAGCTATAAAGGCTGGTGCCGGTTGGTGTCTGTCTTTTCTTAACACTGCAACTGTGCCAACTATTCCATATCTTGAGGAAAATTATAATTGCGATTGCACTAAGGAGCCAGTGGCTTATGGAAGTCCAAGTACAGAGCATTCTGTAATGTGTTCAAATTATGCTATAGATGGTGATGAGGTAACGTTGCTTAGAAGATTGTTGACAGAGATTTATCCTAATACTTCTTTTTCAGCAGTACTTGATTCATACGATTATTGGAACATTATAGAAAATGTACTACCACAGATAAAGCCAGAGATTATGGCTCATAATGGATGTATGTTGATGCGCGGTGATAGTGGAGATTGTGTGGAGGTTGTTACAAAGACTGTATTTAAACTATGGGAAGAATTTGGTGGAACTATTAACAGCAAAGGATACAAAGTTTTAGATCCGCATGTTAAAGCTATCTATGGCGATTCTATTACAATTCAAAGATGTGAGGAAATATATAAGATACTTATGGGTGCAGGATTTGCGTGTTCTAATGTTGTCTTAGGAGTAGGTTCGTTCTCGATGCAGTGTGTGGAGGAGGAAGGAATGCTTAAGCCATTTACAAGAGACACATTTAGCTCATGTATTAAGGCAACCTATTGTGAGATAGCACGCAAGCCTTATCCTATATTTAAGAACCCAAAGGATGGTGGCTTTAAGAAGTCACAGAAGGGATGCTGTATTGTGACTAAGGATGATGGTGAATACATTTTTACTGATGGTCATACTTGGGATGAGGCGTGTAAGTCAGAAAATCAACTTGTAACTATTTATAAAGATGGTAAAATGGTTAGAGAACAAAGTCTTATGGAGATAAGAAATATTCTCCATCAAGGAAACTTTTAGTTCTTAAACCTAATGGGGAGAATCAATAAATGGTTCTAATGACGATTTAAAATGGAGGAATTAATTATGTTTGATGCAGTTAAAATAAAGGATGAATGTGTACAGTGGATAAGAGATTTCTTCGAAGCAAATGGTAAAGGGTGTAATGCAGTTCTTGGAATATCTGGGGGAAAAGATAGCTCTGTGGCTGCAGCACTTTGTGTAGAAGCTTTAGGAAAGGATAGAGTTGTTGGAGTATTAATGCCATGTGGTACGCAACATGATATAGATATGGCATATCTTCTTGTTAATCACCTTGGTATAAAGCATTATGAGGTAAATATTGAAGCTGCTATAGAAGGACTAAAGTCATCTATACCTGAGGAGTTAGAACTTTCTACTCAGGCAAATACTAATTTGCCACCAAGAATACGTATGTCAACACTATATGCAGTATCTCAAAGTGTAAATGGTAGAGTTGTAAATACCTGTAATCTATCTGAGGATTGGGTTGGTTATTCTACAAGATACGGTGATGCAGCAGGGGATTTTTCACCTATGTGTAATTTGACTGTTCAGGAGATAAAGGAGATAGGAAGGGTTCTTGGTCTTCCAGATGTTTTGGTAGATAAGGTTCCAATTGATGGACTTTGTGGAAAAACAGATGAAGATAATCTTGGTTTCACTTATGCTGAGCTTGATAGATACATCCGTACAGGTGAAATCGAGGACCAAGCAAAAAAAGCTCGTATAGATGAGCTTCATCAGAGAAATCTTTTCAAGTTGCAACTTATGCCATCATATAAGCCGACTTTATAGGAATTTAATAATTTAAGACATAAAAAGTTGTTACGTCTATATTCTTAAGGCGTAGCAACTTTTTTAATATATGTAAAATCCGCCAGGATTATTTGTTAGACGAAGTGGATACAATTACATACGTTGTATAACCATATCCCTTCTGTTATTGAGAATTCAAACCCGGATTTGATATTTCTTCTCTAATATGATTCTGAGTATAATATGAAAATTTTAACAAAAAGTGATAATGTTGTGTACAAATGGTGAAAAGATATTCAACTACTGTTAATTTGCTTGATTTTAACAATTCTGAATTATAATATATAATGAGGAAATAACTGAAAGGATTAGAATATGGGTAAGAAGGTAGGAATAGTTTGTTGCTCTAATGGTCAATTAGTAACTTATAGAGAGGAGATTAATAACTTACTTTTAGAGTTACAGAGTAGAGACATTGAGCCAGTGCTAAGTGATTATATTTATTCAGATGGTTCTGTTGTATCGGGATCCGCAGAAGAAAGAGCAAATGCTTTAATGGATTTTTATAAGGATGATCTAATTATGGATATATATGATATTTCTGGTGGAGATATAGCCAATGAGGTATTACCTTATCTTGATTTTGATATAATCAGAAAGTCTGGTAAAATATTTTATGGTTATAGTGATCTTACAACAGTGATTAATGGAATTTATTCTATGACTGGTAATGAATCTGTATTGTATCAGGTTAAAAATTTGGTGTGGGACAAAACTGGAACACAGAAGAAGCAGTTTTTATCTGATGAAATGTTTAAGTTTGATTATGAATTTATTAATCATGCTTCTATGAAAGGTATTTTGGTTGGAGGGAATATAAGATGCTTGTTAAAGTTAGCAGGTACCAAATTTTTTCCGGATATGAACAATAAGATATTATTATTAGAAGCCTTCAGTGGTTTAGAACCACAGATAAGAACATATTTTGCACAGTTGGCTCAGTTAGGTGTTTTTAAAAAAGTAAATGGCGTATTGCTTGGTACTTTTACGGAGATGGATAAGAGAAATAAGACTGCAGATGTTATTAATGTTGCTAGAGAATATATTGGATGTGAAGTGCCTTTGGCAAAGACTAACGATATAGGTCATAGTTCTTTGTCTAAAGCAGTAGTTATAGGAAGAGAGTATTTCTTTATTAATGAGAATAATAATTAAATTTGATATATATACTATTAATAATTGGGGGAATTGGTAAGTATTTCTTTGGGTTTAAAATTTCTATAATATATGATATTATTTTGTTTGCTGATAAAAGGAGGAAGATTATGAAATATAAAAAGATAATAGCATACATAGTATGTTTAATTATGTTTGTTTCTTTGATGACAGTTGGAACATCTACAAATACATTGGAAGTAAAAGCTAAGTCTATGCACGATAAAAAAGCTTGTTGGGTGTCATATCAGGATATTCATAATGAACTGCGTGATAAAAGTGAGGCTGATTTTAGAAAAGCTGTTACGAGAATATACGATAATATTTTAAATAATAGAATGAACACGGTTATAATGCATGTTAGGGCAATGGGAGATGCTATGTATCCGTCTAGCTATTATCCATGGTCAACCTATATAACTAGTAGTAGAAAGAACCCTGGCTATGATCCGCTAAAGATAATGGTGGAAATTGCACATCAAAAGGGACTCAAGATAGAGGCATGGATAAATCCATATAGAATATCTTTAAGTGATACAACCACAAATAGTTTTAAAGGTACTTCTTATTATTCAAAATACAAAAGTTTTATTATGGAATATAAGAACTCGGGTGGACAGACATGTATGGTTCTTGATCCTGCAAGACAAGAATCTAGAGATTTAATAACTAATGGTGTAAAAGAGATTGTATCAAATTATGATGTTGATGCGATTCATTTTGACGATTATTTTTATGTAGATGGAATGGTTGATGGTTTGCCACAATCTGAAAGAATGTCAAATGTAAATAAACTTGTAAAACAGGTGTATTCATCAATTAAGTCAATAAATCCTAATTGTGAGTTTGGTATTAGTCCTGCAGGTAATCTTTCAAATGCAAGAGCCCAGGGGGCGGATATTGATAGATGGATGTCTGAAGAGGGGTATGTTGACTATATTATGCCACAGATATATTGGTCCGATGTATATAGCACAAGTGCTGGTATACAGACTATGTACACAAATCGATGTAATGCATGGCAAGCTATTAACATAGGCGATATACCTATATATGTTGGTTTGGCGTTATATCGAGTAGGAACGGAAAGTACTGTTGATATGGGATGGGCGCAATCTAATAATAATCTAGCTAAACAGTATGAGATAGCATATGAAATGGGTTATGACGGATATGCTTTATTTAGATATGAATGGCTTAATAAGAATATAGCAAAGACTGAGTTAAGTAAGTTGAATAATTATGTAGATTTGTTAGATGGAAAATATCCAACAAATCCAGATTCTTATGTATCATATGTTACACATGTTCAAAGCTATGGATGGCAATCTTCTAAAATTGATGGTGTTTTATCAGGAACAACAGGAGAAGGCAAGAGATTAGAGGCTATAAGTATTTCGCTAGGAGATAAAGCAGGTGAAGGTGGAATAACATATAGAACCCATTGTCAATCCTATGGTTGGAGACCTTGGGTGAGTGATGGTGAGCTTAGTGGTACCATGGGTGAAAGCAAGAGAATGGAGGCTATACAGATTAAGCTTACAGGAGCAGCTGCTGAAAAGTATGATGTATATTATAGGGTACATGCCCAGTCCTATGGATGGCTTGATTGGGCTAAAAATGGAGAGGCTGCTGGAACAGCTACCTATGGAAAGCGACTAGAAGCTATACAGATTGTTTTAGTTGAAAAAGATGGTGAAGCTCCTGGTGAAACCATGGAGCCTTACGTTACCAGAAACGTGAGTTATACAACCCATGTACAAACCTATGGATGGCTAGAACCAGTATATGATGGACAAGGTTCTGGTTCGACGGGACAAGCTAAGCGTTTAGAGGGTATAAAAATTAATCTAACCGATAACTTGTACTTGGGTAATATTGAGTATAGAACTCATTGTCAGACCCATGGATGGCTTGATTGGGTTACAAATGGTACCATGAGTGGAACCTCAGGACAAGCTAAGCGCTTGGAGGCTATACAGATTAGATTAACAGGTGAAATAAGTAATTACTATGATGTATACTACCGAGTACATTGTCAGACCTATGGTTGGATGGATTGGGTTAAAAATGGCGAGGTAGCTGGAACCAGTGGAGAAGCAAAACGATTAGAAGCTATAGAAATTAAGCTTGTTCCTAAAAATTAGTACTTGCAATTATTAGGGAAAGTGTTATAATTTAATAGACTTGAATAACGTGAACGGCAGAGTGGGTTACAAAAACCCACTCTTTGTTTTTAGTAAATATCAGAAAGGTGGTATTTCATGAAGAAAAGTGAAATTGAACAACATTGCACGGAACTTGTAACACCCATTATAGAGGAAAACAATTTTGAACTTGTGGATGTTGAATATGTCAAGGAAGGGGCAGATTATTATCTTCGTGTATATGCGGATAAAGAAGGCGGAATAAACATTGATGATTGTGTTTTGATAAGCAGAGCTTTAGAAGCAAAGTTAGATGAAGCAGATAAGATAAAAGATGCCTATATTCTTGAAGTAAGTTCGCCAGGTCTTACAAGACCACTTAAAAAGGATAAAGATTTCAAGAGAAGTATTGGGAAATTAGTTGAGATTAAGCTATACAAGCAGCACAATGGTTCTAAGGAGCTTACTGGTTTCTTAGAAAGTTTTGATGATAACACTATAACCATAATGAATGATGATGACGACCATGAAGAAATAACATTGAATAGAAATGAAATTTCCATGATTAGATTAGCATTTGTTTAAATATTATATTATTAGGAGGTTAAATAAAAATGTCAGAAATAATCGCGGCATTAAATGAACTTGAGAAGGAAAAGAATATCAGCAAGGAGACTTTGATGGAGGCTATTGAGAAGTCGTTAGTTCTTGCTTGTGAAAAAGATTTTGGAAAGGATGCAGAAGTTGAGGTGTCTATGGATCGTGTTACAGGACAGATCACTGCATTCCAGAAGAAGCTTGTTGTAGAAGAGGTTGAAGATGAAGTAACTCAGATTTCATTGACACAAGCTCAGGCTATGAATAAGAAGAATCAGCTAGGTGATTATGTAAAATTTGAGATTCGTTCAAAAGAATTTGGTAGAATCGCGGCTCAGAATGCTAGAAATGTTATTGTTCAAGCAATTAAGGAGGGAGAGCGTTTTGCTCTTTATCAGAAGTTTGTTGTTAAGGAAAAAGATATTATTACTGGTGTAGTTCAAAGATTTATAGGTAATAATATTAATGTTGCTCTTGATGATAAGACTGACACAATACTTACTGAGAAGGAACAGGTTCCAGGAGAAGTATACAATATTGGTGATAGAATTAAGTTATACGTTGTTTCAGTTACTCTCAATGAGAATAATGAGAAGGAAGTAAAGGATAAAAAGGATCCTAAGGGTAAGAAAGACAAAAAGGATAAGAAAGGATTTAGAATTCTTGTGTCAAGAACCCACAAGGAACTTGTTAAGAGATTATTTGAGAAAGAAGTTACCGAGATTGCAGATGGTACTGTAGAAATCATGAGTATTTCTAGAGAGCCAGGTTCAAGATCTAAGATTGCGGTTAAGTCTAATAATCCTGATGTAGACCCAGTTGGTGCATGTGTAGGACATGGTGGAAACAGAGTTAACAATATCGTTAATGATTTGAAGGGTGAGAAGATTGATATTATTAACTGGCATGAAGATCCAGCTGTATATATTAAGAATGCCCTTAGTCCTTCAGATGTTATATCAGTAACTATTAATCTTGAAGATAAGAAGGATGCTGTTGTAGTAGTGCCAGATGATCAGCTTTCACTTGCTATAGGTAAGGAAGGACAAAATGTTCGTCTTGCACACTTACTCACTAACTACAACATTGATATTAAGAGTGAGTCCCAGGCAAAAGAGCTTGGAATGTTAGATGACGAGGATGATTATTTCGAGGAATAAGCTTTAAATAAGCTATAAGGAGATTTCTAATGGCTAAACAGATACCTTTGAGACAATGTATAGGATGTAGAGAAATGAAGAATAAAACTGAGTTGGTTAGGGTTATAAAAACACCTGATAATAAGGTTTGTTTGGATAAGACTGGCAAGATGAATGGTAGAGGTGCGTATATTTGTCTCAACAGGGAATGCTATAATAAAGCAGTTAAGTCAAAGGGAATTGAACGTTCATTGAAGATTGCTATTCCTGAAGATATTTACGAGGCTATAGGCAAGGAGATGATGTAGAATGGATGAAAATAAAGCTCTATCAATGATCTCTATTGCAGCAAAGGCGGGTAAAGTTGTAAGTGGAGGATTTATGTGTGAGAAGGCCATTCAGGAGGGCGATGCCTGCTTGATTATTATTGCTCAGAATGCAGCTAAAAACACGAGAAAGAAATTTATAGACAAATGTACATATTACAAGGTGCCTTACATTATATTTGGCCAAAGTGATGTGCTCGGGAATAGAATAGGTAAAGAAAGTAGAATGACTCTTGCTGTGACAGATATGGGTTTGGCAAAGCAGGTAGCCAATAAGCTAGATTTTAGCATGAGTATGGAGGTGTAATCTATGACAGTAAGCCAATTTGCAAAGAAATTAAGTGAAGAATTAGGTAAAGAGATAAAATATCAAGTTGTTGTGGAGGCTTTAGCTGATAAAAAGCCTGGTTTGAAACACAATAACGGTATAGATGATGAGTTAATGGCATATGCCAAAGAAGTAATTACAAAGAAAGAAAAGACTTCTAATGCAAAGGAAGAAGTAAAGCCAGCTCCTAAGAAGGAAGCAAAGAAGGAGGAGCCTAAGAAGGAAAAGGTAAAGGCAGCTCCTAAGAAGGAAACAAAGAAGGAAGAGGTAAAGCCGGCTCCTAAGAAGGAAGCAAAGAAGGAAGAGGCAAAGCCAGCTTCTAAGAACGAGAATAAGAAGGAGGCTTCTAAGTCTAAGAATCAGGATAAGAAGCAGGATAATAAGCAGGATAATAAGCCACAGAATAATGGTGGTAATCAAAAACAGGGTGATGCTGGTAAGAAAGTAACAAAGTTCTTTAACCAGCCAAATAATAAGAAAAAGAATAATCAGAACAATAATCAGAACAATAATCAGAATAAGGGTAAAAATGGCAAGAATCAACCACAGCCAGAGGCACCTAAGAAACAGGAGCCAGTTGAACCTGTTATTAAGTCATTGTTCCTTCCAGAGTCTCTTACAGTAAGTGAGTTGGCATCTAAGATAAAGGTACCAGTAGCTCAGCTTATTAAGAAGATGTTTATGGCTGGAAAAATGTATAATGTAAACTCAGAACTTGATTTTGATACTGCGGCTGATATAGCTTTAGAATACAATTATATATCAGAGCCAGAAGAAAAAGTTGATGTTATTGAAGAAATTCTAAGAGAGGACGAAGAGGATGAGTCAACTATGACTCCTAGACCACCAGTTGTCTGTGTTATGGGACACGTTGACCATGGTAAAACATCTCTTCTTGATGCTATTAGAAATTCAGATGTTACTGCTGGTGAGGCTGGTGGTATTACACAGCATATCGGTGCGTCTGTAGTAAAGATAAACGGGGAGAAGATTACTTTCCTTGATACACCTGGACATGAGGCATTTACTGCAATGCGTATGCGTGGTGCTCAGTCAACAGATATTGCAATTCTTGTAGTAGCTGCTGATGATGGTGTTATGCCACAGACAGTTGAGGCTATTAACCATGCCAAAGCTGCAGGTATTGAAATAATTGTTGCAATTAACAAGATTGATAAGGAAAGTGCAAATATTGATAGAGTAAAACAGGAGCTTATGGAGTACGAGCTTGTTCCAGAAGATTGGGGCGGTTCAACAATATTCTGTCCTGTATCTGCACATACTAAGGAAGGTATTGATAACCTTCTTGAGATGGTTATACTTACTGCAGAAATCTTAGAACTTAAGGCTAATAAGAAGAGAATGGCAAGAGGTATTGTAATTGAAGCACAGCTAGATAAGGGTCGTGGTTCAGTAGCTACTGTTCTTGTTCAAAAGGGAACTCTTCGCGTTGGCGATTGCGTTGCTATGGGAAATGTTCATGGTAAGGTAAGAGCTATGTTTGATGATAAACGTAGAAAGGTGAAGGAGGCAGGTCCTTCTACACCTGTAGAGATTCTTGGACTTAATGGTGTGCCAAATTCTGGTGAAATCTTTATGCAGACAGCTAATGAGAAGGAAGCTAGACAGATTTCAGAGGCATTTATTACTAGAGGAAAAGAGAAGCTTATTGCAGATACTAAATCGAGAATGTCACTCGATGATTTATTCAACAAGATGCAGGAAGGTAATCTTAAGGAACTTAACCTTATTATCAAGGCTGACGTTCAAGGTTCTGTAGAAGCTGTAAAGGCAAGCTTGCTTAAGCTTTCCAACGAAGAGGTAGTTGTAAAGTGTATCCACTCAGGTGTTGGTGCTATCAATGAATCTGACGTTATGCTTGCATCTGCATCTAGCGCAATTATTATTGGATTTAACATTAGACCTGATAATCAGGCTAAGGATGTTGCAGATAGAGAAAAGGTAGATATTAGACTTTACAGAGTAATTTACAATGCAATTGAGGATATTGAGGCTGCAATGAAGGGTATGCTTGATCCTATATTTGAGGAGAAGGTTATCGGTCACGCAGAGGTAAGACAGACATATAAGGCATCGGGAGTTGGTACAATTGCTGGTTCTTATGTACTTGATGGAACAATACAAAGAAATTGTAAGGTTAGAATTACTCGTGAAGGTGAGCAGATATTTGAGGGAGCTCTTGCATCACTTAAGAGATTTAAGGATGATGTTAAGGAAGTTAAGACAGGCTACGAGTGTGGTCTTGTTATGGATGGCTTCAATGATATTAAGGAGTTTGATATTATAGAGGCATACATTATGCAGGAGGTTCCTAGAAAATAAGGAGCATTTATGAAGAAAACAAGTCATAAAAATCAAAGAATAAATGGTGAGGTTCAAAGAGAACTTAGCCGTATAATAACTATGGAGATAAAAGATCCGAGAATTAATCCTATGACATCAGTAACTGATGTCATAGTTACACCGGATTTGAAGTACTGTAAGGCATTTATTAGTGTACTAGGAGATGCAGAATCTGGTAGAGAAACCATAGAGGGATTAAAGAGTGCTACTGGATATATTAGAAGAGAGCTTGCAAGAAGTATTAATCTTAGAAATACACCTGAGATAACTTTTGTTCTTGATAATTCCATTGAGTACGGTATAGAAATGTCTAAAAAGATTGATGAATTATTAAATTAAAGGTAATTTTATGAATAGACTTTTTGAAATGATTGAACGATGTAGTACCATTTCTATTGTTGGTCACATTAGACCTGATGGCGATTGCATTGGTTCTAGCTTAGGGATGTACAATTATATATCGGATAACTATCCTGATAAAAGAGTTGATGTTTTTCTTGAGCCTATTATGGACAAATTTAAATTTCTAAAAGGAACGGATGATATAAAAAATACACCAACAGATGAAGTGTATGATTTGTCTATATCTGTAGATTGTAGTGATACAGATAGACATGGTGAATTTGCCGATATTTTTAAAAATGCAAAGAATACAGTATGTATTGATCACCACAGAAGCAATCAAGGTTTTGGAAATCTTTATTATTGTGATCCAGATGCTTCTTCTGCGTGTGAGGTTGTTTCTAGATTCTTTGATATGAAAAAAATATCAAAGCCCTGTGCGGAAGCGCTGTATATGGGAATAATCCATGATACAGGAGTTTTGAAATATTCGGCAACGTCTGAAGAGACGATGTATATAGTTGGTAAACTTATATCAAAAGGAATAGACACGCAGTTCATAATAGACGAAACCTTTTACAAAGTTAGATATGTGCAAAATAAGCTAACAGGAAGGGCTTTATTGGATTCAAAGCTATATCTAGGCGGTAAAGTTATAGCATCATGTATATCTAAGGAAATCTTTGAAGAATTTGGTGCTACTAAGGATGACACAGATGGTATAATTGATAAGCTTAGAGTGACAGAGGGCGTTGAGGTTGCCATACTTGGTTACCAAACTGATGATAATATGTTTAAATTCAGTATGCGTTCTATATCATATGTTGATGTAAGTGTAATATCAGTACATTTTGGCGGCGGTGGTCACATTAGGGCATCAGGTTTTTCTATGGAAGGAACATATGAAGAGTCTTTGGAAAAAATATTAGATATGGTATCACAGCAACTTTAGCAAGGAGAATATTTTTTGATAGACGGTGTAATAAATGTATACAAAGAAGCTGGTTATACATCCTTCGATGTTGTGGCTAAGCTTCGAGGAATACTAAAACAAAAGAAAATAGGACATACAGGGACATTAGATCCAATGGCTGAAGGCGTGCTTATGGTGTGTCTTGGTAAGGGAACTAAGCTTGTTGATATGATTACATCAGGAACTAAGGAATATGAGGCGTCCATGCGTCTTGGTCTTACTACAGATACAGAAGATATTACTGGAAATATACTAACTAATTCAGTTGTAGATTCGAAGGTGAATGATGATTTAGTTCTACAGGTAATCAATGGCTTTGTTGGAAGGTACAATCAGATTCCACCTATGTATTCAGCCATAAAAAAAGATGGAAAAAAGCTTTACGAATATGCTAGAAGTGGTATTGAGATAGAGCGAGAGCCAAGACCTGTTGAAATATTTTCAATTGATGATATTAGAATTAATATTCCTGATATTAGTTTTAAAGTTCATTGCTCTAAGGGAACATATATAAGAAGCTTATGTAGAGATATTGGAGAAAAGTTAGGATGTGGCGGAACTCTTACTGGTCTTACCAGAAGTGAAGTGCATGGATTTTATCTTAAAGATTCGTTGAAATTATCGGATATAGAGCGTCTTAGAGATGAAAATAAGCTTGAAGAATATATTTTTCCAGTTGATACGTTGCTTACAAAATATGATTCCTATAGGATAAAAGACAAAGAATCAAAATTTTTATTAAACGGAAATAAATTACAAGAAAATCAGTTGGAATTAAAAGAAAAATCCCTAAGGTCTGATGACGAAAATTGTGGTATAATAAGAGTATATTATAAAGAAGAGTTTTTGGCCTTGTATCAATATAATCATACTGAGAATAACTATAAGCCATTTAAAATGTTCTTGTAATACGAGGTAATCGACTTGAAGGTTTTAACCTATGATGAGACACAATTACATAATACAGCAGTAGCACTTGGAAAGTTTCAAGGTCTACATAGGGGACATCTTCTTCTTATCAATAAAATATCGCAGTTGGCAAAAAAAGATGGTTTGACTAGCGTAGTATTTACTATTAATATAAATAATAGTAAAATGATTAACACTAAAGTTGATAGAGAAAATATATTGCAAGAATTAGATGTTAACTATGAGATTGACTGTGATTTCACACCTGAATTTGCAGCTATGAGTCCCTATGATTTTATTAAAGATGTTTTAATAGGTAAGCTGGGGGCTAAGTATGTTGTGGTAGGCAAGGATTTTTGTTTTGGATGTAAGAGACAAGGCAATGTAGATTTTTTAAAAAATTATCAATCCGAATTTGGGTATGAAGTAATAGACTATGATAAGCTATCTATAAATGGAAATGAAATTAGTTCTTCCGCTATTCGTCAATTTATTCAAGAGGGTAATCTAGACGAGATAGCTGATTATATGGGAAGAAATTATTTTATTCAAGGTAAGGTTATGAGAGGGAAACAATTAGGTAGAACTATAGATTTCCCAACTATTAATCAAATACCACCGAAGGATAAGCTTTTGCCACCATTTGGTGCATATGAAACCAAAGTAAATCTTTACGGTAAGAATTATAAAGCTATTACAAATATAGGAGATAATCCTACAATATCTGATAACAATCAGATAACCGTTGAAACTCATATAATTGATTATGATGGGGATTTGTATGGCGAAGATATAAAAGTAGAATTTATACGATATATTAGAGAACAAAAAAGGTTCAAGGATGTCAGTGAATTGAGACAGCAGTTGCTTCATGATAAAGCAAGTGTTATGCATCAGTAGCTCAGTGGATAGAGCAATGGCCTCCGGAGCCATGTGGGGTGGTTCGATTCCACTCTGGTGCATTTATAAATATTCTAAAGAATAAGGAGATATGGTTATGAGTAAAAAAACTAAGGATAGTGGAATAGCTGGTTTATTATTGCTTTTTGGTTGGTTGGTATTTTTATTACTTGTATTAGTATTTTATTTTTATTTCATGGATAAGATAGATTTTAATGAGTTACTTGGAAGAGAAACAACTACAGAGGCTACGACAGAAGGTCCAGTTAGCGATAATCCGGAGAACTTTGAGACAAAATATTCTTATCAGACCAATGCTAACTTAGACATTAACTCGCTTATGATTGAGTATTATGCTGCATTGGCAGTGTGTGACCAGGCAAAATTGGTTACCTTGGTTACAGATCCTAGTGCTTATAATGATATGACTCCTTATGAGCAGAAATCACAGATAATCACACATTATTCAAACATAAATTGTTATACTGTTGCTGGAAATACCGCAGATACAACAATTTTATATGTAACATGTAATATAAACATAGCAGGTGTTCAGAGTGCACCAATGAATATTAGTCAGTTTTACATAGTTAAGACAGCAGAAGGCTACAAGATAAATAATAGCCCATTAGACGAAGCGACTACTACATATATTAATGATGTTAGCGCATCCGCTGATGTTCAGGAGCTTTATAGAAACGTTAAGGCAAATATAGATAGCTGTTTAGCGTCAGACCCAACATTTGCAGAATTTTATAACAAGATTTATACAGCAGAGTAACTATAAATTATAATTATAAAAATAGTTCAAGTGAGAGTGAATAAGTATGAGTGAAGGAATTAGACTTAATAAATACTTAAGTGAGGCTGGAATTTGCTCTAGAAGACAGGCGGATAAGCTTATCGAAAATGGAGAAGTTACAATCAATGGTGTTGTGGCAGATATAGGTTCTAGAGTTCCAGAAGGAGCCAAGGTTAAGTATAAAAATAGAATAGTAAGATTGAAAGATCATACCGTAATTTATGCGTATAATAAACCTATAGGACAGGTATGTACGTCTAAGGATGCAGATAAAGACAGTATATTTAACTATGTTGAATTTCCAGAAAAGGTTAACTATGTAGGAAGACTTGATAAAGATTCACAAGGACTTTTGTTGCTTACTAATGACGGTGATTTGGCAAATAATATTCAGAAGTCAACTAATAATCACGAGAAGGAATATCAGGTTAGAGTTAACAAGGATATTACAGATGAGTTTTTAGATGGACTTCGCAATGGTGTACCTATATTAGATACAGTTACAAAGCCTTGTAAAGTTACTAAAACAGCAGCAAGAACTTTCAAAATAGTCCTTACTCAAGGTCTTAATCGTCAAATCAGACGTATGTGCGAGTATTTTGGATATAATGTAGTATATTTAAAGAGATTTAGAGTATTAAATGTAAAAATAGAGGGTATAAAACCTGGACAGTTTAGAGAACTTACACCTGCAGAGGAGACAAAGCTTAGAAAATTAGTTTCTAATCAGGGTGAGGAGGAATCTTAAGTGGATAAAACTAGTAGAATTAAAGAATTAGTGAGGCTTCTTAATGAAGCCTCAAAAGCATATTATCAGCAAGATACTGAGATTATGAGTAATTTTCAGTATGATGCTCTTTATGATGAGCTTGTATCTCTAGAAGAGGAAACCGGCCTTGTTCTATCAAATAGTCCAACAGTGAAGGTAGGATATGAGGTTATTAGTGAATTGCCTAAGGAAGCTCATCCTTCTCCTATGCTTTCTCTTGACAAAACAAAGGAAATAGATGATCTTAAAGCATGGCTTAAGGATAAAAAAGGTGTTTTGTCATGGAAGATGGATGGATTAACTGTAGTTCTCACTTATGTTGAAGGAGAACTTGTTAAGGCTGTTACTAGAGGTAATGGAGAAATAGGAGAGGTAATCACAAATAATGCAAAAGTGTTTGTTAATTTACCTAGAAGTATTGCTTTTAAGGGAGAACTTACTATAAGAGGTGAAGCTGTAATTACCTATGCTGAATTTGAAAGAATCAATTCCACCATAATGGATGCGGAATCCAAATATAAGAATCCTAGAAATCTTTGTAGTGGAACAGTTAGGCAGTTAAATAATGAGATTACAGCTAAGAGAAATGTAAGTTTTTTTGCCTTTAATATGCTTGATTGTGGTAATCAAGAAGTGGATGCAACTATTAACTCCAAGTTTGAATTTTTAAAAAATCTTGGCTTTGAGGTTGTGGAGCATATGGATTGTGATGCTTCGAATGTTGAAGATGCAGTAAAAACATTTGCAGACAAAATAAGTACTAATGATTTTCCTTCAGATGGATTAGTTCTTTCTTTTGATGATATAGCTTATGGCAGAAGCTTAGGAAGAACTGCAAAGTTCCCTAGAGATTCCATTGCTTTTAAATGGGCAGACGAAGAAGCCGAAACCATATTGAGAGAGGTTGAATGGAGTCCATCAAGAACAGGACTTATTAATCCAGTTGCTATATTTGACAGTGTTTCTCTTGAAGGAACATCAGTATCACGTGCCAGCATCCATAACGTAAGTATATGTAAACAGTTAAAGCTTGGTATAGGTGATACAATTAAAGTTTATAAAGCTAATATGATTATTCCTCAAATTAGTGAAAACCTAACACAAAGTGGAAATTTAGAGATACCATGTACTTGTCCTGCTTGCGGAGGAGAAACTGTTGTTCAAAATGATAATGATATAGAGACTCTGTATTGTCCTAATCAGGATTGTCCTGCAAAGTCAGTTAAGCTTTTCTCTCATTTTGTCTCGAGAAATGCTATGAATGTTGATGGAATGAGTGAGGCTACCCTTGGAAAATTTATCGATATGGGTTATTTGGTTGAGCTATATGATTTGTATCGTCTTGATAAGTATAAGGATGATATAGTAGCCTTAGATGGTTTTGGTGTTAAGTCATATGATAATATGATTAAAGCTATAGATGAGTCTAGAAACACTAACTTGGTGAGACTACTTTACGGATTAGGAATCTTAAATGTTGGAAATGCAACTGCAAAGCTTATAGTCAAACATTTTGACTATGATATAGAGAAAATAATTACAGCTGATGCTGAAGAGTTTGCGCAAATCGAAGGTATCGGTCAGGTTATTGCAGAAACAGTAGTATCTTATTTTGCAGATAGTAATAATGTAAGAGTATTAAGAGAACTGTTGAAAGAAGTTGTATTAGTTAAAGAAGAGAAGAAATTGGAGCAGGATTTGGAAGGTAAAACCTTTGTTATTACAGGCTCATTAAATAGTTTCGCTAATAGGGATGAATTAAAACAACTTATAGAAGATAGAGGTGGTAAAGTATCAGGAAGTGTTTCTGCTAAGACTAGCTATCTGATAAATAATGATGTGACATCTTCATCTTCTAAGAATAAAAAGGCACAATCACTGGGTGTGCCAATTATTTCAGAAGAGGATTTTCTTAAATTATAACAATATGAAAGGTGAAATGTTATGCCAATAAAGATAGACAACGATTTACCAGTTAAAAAAATATTGGAAGAAGAAAATATATTTGTTATGGATGAGAATAGAGCTATGAGTCAGGATATACGACCGCTTGATATTCTTATCCTCAATCTTATGCCTTTGAAGGAAGATACAGAGCTTCAGCTCCTTAGAAGTTTATCGAATACTCCTTTGCAGGTAAATATTAGTTTTATAAGAACTGTATCATATGAGTCTAAAAATACTGATAAGGAACATCTTGCCAGATTCTACACAACATTTGATAAGGTAAGGTGTAGAAAGTGGGATGGCCTTATTATTACAGGAGCTCCAGTAGAAACTATGGAGTTTGAAGATGTGGAGTATTGGAATGAACTTACTCAGATAATGGATTGGTCAGAGAAGAACGTTACTTCAACATTACATATCTGTTGGGGAGCACAGGCAGGACTTTATTATCGCTATGGTATTAAAAAGTTGCCACTTGGCTTTAAATTTTCTGGAGTTTATGAACATTATCCGTTACACAAGAAGACACCACTTGTACGTGGCTTTGATGATACATTTTATGTTCCGCAGTCTAGATATACTGGTGTTGATAAGGATGCTATAGTTGAAAATCCTAGACTTGAAATAGTTTCTGAATCTAAGATTACAGGACCATATCTTATTATTGGTGATGAAGGAAAGAATATATTTGTAACTGGACATCCTGAGTATGATACAGTTACGCTTGACCAGGAATATAAGAGAGATGTAGGTAAAGGAATAAATCCTGATATACCTGTAAACTACTATCCTGATAATAATCCAGATAATAAACCTATAAAGAGTTGGAGATGTCATGCCAATACTCTATATAGTAATTGGCTCAATTATTATGTTTATCAGGTAACTCCATACGAATTGTAGAAATGTTATAATTAGTTAATTTGCCCTGAACCAAGAGATGGCTTCAGGGCCTTTTTTATGTTTATTGTCATTAGTGTCAGCATAGAAATATAGCTTATAAACATTCCGAGAATATAAGCGTTAAGTCCCTGTGTAGGAACATAGAAATTAACAAATATTATTCTTATGATTAAACCACCAACATTTATAATCATATTTGTAAATGCCTTATCTACACCATTAAGTATAGTTGAAAGTACGCCACAGAGGTATATAAATGGACATAAGAAACACATTTTGCTAAGTATTGTACCAGCATCACGGCTTTTGAAAGCAAATTCACAAGCCCATTGTCCTAGAAGTGTATAACCTATACATGTTACAGCTCCTAATATCAAACAAAAGCTTACGCATATAAATAGTGCGGATTTGATTTTGTTATAGTTTTCTTTTGCCTTTGCATTAGAGATTGCAGGAAGTAGCATAGTTGATAATGAAGTGGTAATAGTGGCGGGAAATAATAAAAATGGAATTACTATACCTGTAATCATACCGTAAAGTTCCATTGCTGAATCGCTGTCGTTATAATATTTGAATAGCATGGCTGGTAATAAGATAGACTCTAATGACGCAAATAAGGTAAAAATTAGGTTGTTGGTTGTTATAGGAATTACATCATATATGTAATATTTTAGTGTATCCTTACAATTAGTCAAATCTTTGTTTTTATTGATGGTGGATTTGTTTTTATTATAAAATAACAGTATTGCCAATATACCAGAGAATACTTCGCCTGTAACTACAGCTATAGTTGCCAACGACGCATCTTTGTTGATGTCTGAAAGTGTATAGGTCAATATATAAGCTGTAATTATTCTTACAAGTTGTTCTACAAAATGAGATATTCCTTGTATTGCGGAATTGCCATTACCAATAAAATACGCATTAATACAACTTTTAACTGCTACAAAAGGTAATGCTATAGACAAGATTTTTAATAGATAGCTACATTCGCTGTTCTTAAGCAAGTAAATGCTGATGGGTTCAGATAATGCATATATAGAGGTCATAAAAATGATACTAAATGATATTGATAATATCAGGGCATACTTAAATATATATTTTGCTTTTCTTTTTTCGTTTGTTCCAAGGTAATAGGATATATGTTTTGTTAAAGCTGTTGAAACTCCCTGACAGCAAAATGATATTGCTAACATGTATATAGGAAAGATTAATTGATAAATTCCTAATTCTTTAACACCAATTATTCTAGTTAAGAGTATTCTATTATAAAAGCCTAACACTTTTGTAAGAATTCCTGCAATGGTTAAAATTAATGTTCCTTTGATAATTATATTTTTAGACAATATAATGCTCCTAAAGCTACTTGTAATAAGTATATTATATAGATTTATGTTGTATTACTGATAATATTTTTCATTAAGGCAAAATATGGGTATAGTTTGGTTGACATTAAAAAATCATAGTGTTAAGGTTACTAGGTCGAAAGAGTTAAAATAATAAAGGAGTAATGTTATGGATAGATTAATTTATTTGGATCACGCAGCCACTACAGCGGCAAGACCTGAAGTTGTAGAAACAATGCTACCATATTTTACAGAAAATTATGGAAATCCATCAAGTGTTTATAAATTTTCAAATACATCAAAAGATGCAATAGTTAATGCCAGAGCGGTTATTGCTAAGTCATTAAATACAGAACCTAAGGATATATATTTTACAGCAGGTGGTTCAGAGTCTGATAACTGGGCTCTTAAAGAAACAGCTAGAGTGTATAAGGATAAAGGTAGACATATTATTACTAGCACTATAGAGCATCATGCCATTCTTCATACCTGTGAATTCTTGGAGAAGGAAGGCTTTGAGGTGACATATGTTGGTGTGGACGAGAATGGTATAATTAAGATGGATGAGCTTAAAAAAGCTATTAGACCAGATACAATTCTTATCTCTGTTATGTTTGCCAATAATGAGATTGGAACTATACAACCTATTAAGGAAATTGGAGCAATTGCCAGAGAAAAGGGTATATTATTTCATACAGATGCGGTTCAGGCATATGGACAGCTTCCTATAGATGTGGATGATATGAATATAGATATGCTCAGTGCCAGTGGACACAAATTAAATGGTCCTAAAGGAATAGGATTCTTGTATATTCGCAAGGGAATCAAAATTAGAAATCTTATTCATGGTGGTGGTCAGGAGAGAGCTCGTCGAGCAGGTACTGAAAATGTTCCAGGAATAGTAGGTCTTGGTAAGGCTGTTGAGATAGCCGTTGAGACTATGGCTGATAGAACAAGATATGAGACAGAGCTTAGAGACTATCTTATTGACAGAGTTTTAGCAGAGATTCCATATACCAGACTTAATGGTGACAGATATAATAGATTGCCAAATAACGTGAATTTCAGTTTCCAGTTTATAGAAGGAGAGTCCCTTTTGATTATGCTTGATATGGCTGGAATATGTGGTTCAAGTGGTTCTGCCTGTACATCAGGCTCCTTAGATCCGTCTCATGTTTTGCTTGGAATAGGTCTTCCACATGAGATAGCTCATGGTTCACTTAGACTTACTTTGGGCCATGAGAATACTAAGGAAGAGATAGATTATGTAATAGATAAGTTAAAAGAAATCGTTCAGAGACTTAGAGATATGTCTCCACTATACGAAGATTATATGAGAAAAAATAGATAGACCAAAGAATAGATTGATGTGTATGTAGGAGGAAATAAAGATATGTATAGTGAAAAAGTAATGGATCATTTTCAAAATCCTAGAAATGTAGGAGAGATAGAGAATGCCAGTGGTGTAGGAACAGTAGGAAATGCAAAATGTGGCGATATTATGAGAATATACTTTGATATAGATGAGAATCAGGTTATTCAGGACGTTAAGTTTAAAACCTTTGGTTGCGGTGCGGCGGTTGCTACTAGTAGTATGGCAACAGAACTTGTAAAAGGTAAAACTATATATGAGGCTCTTGAGGTTACTAATAAGGCGGTAATGGATGCTCTTGATGGACTTCCACCTGTAAAGGTACATTGCTCACTTCTTGCTGAAGAGGCAATACATGCGGCTCTGTGGGATTATGCAGAGAAGAACGGAATTAAGATTGAGGGATTAGAGAAACCAAAGTCTGATATTAGTGAGCATGAAGAGGAAGAAGAATATTAAGCATTAGCAACGAGCCATGCACACAAAACGAGGGACACATACGCAAGTTCACTTGCATGTATGTGTCCCTCGTTTTGTGTATATCGCGACTGCCGCGATACCAACTATGACAGCGAAGCTGGCATAGTTGGTAAGCTTGGCTCGTTGTTGCTACAATATTTTTTCAAAGGTAGCTTTTCTGTCTTTAAAAGTGCAATAATATTTAAAGCCACATTCATGTAACAAATTCCTTGCTATATCAAATCCATATCCGATTTTGTCTGGAGAATGTGCGTCACTTCCTATTGTTATAATTTCTCCACCGAGCTCTTTGTATAGCTTAAGATATTCCTTACAAGGATGAGTTTGGTTTAAATCCTTGTATAAACCACCTGTGTTTATTTCTATTCCCTTTCCTTTGGATATTATCTGTTTGAATATTTCTTCAAATATATCCATAAAAGCTTTTGGCTCGAAAGGATTCTTAGGGTCATAACCATAGCGTAGGATATAATCAGGATGACCATATACATCATAAGATCGGAAGTTTGTAACTGCGTGTAGCTCATCTTCAAAATATCGTCTGTAGGCATCGTTTAAACTACGTCCTTCATAGTATGAAGGGTAGTAAGGGTCCATATTATCTACTATATGGGTACTTGCAATGATGAAATCAAAAAATGGATTTTCTTGTACAAATTTAGTCAGTTTATTTAAAGTGGTTGGCATTGTCCCTAATTCAATTCCGATTCTCAAATCAAACTCAGGTGCTAATTCTTGTTGTAGATTAATTAATGTATTTATGTAGTCTGGAATGTCCAAATTAAATCTCATTTCAGGAGCTTCTTTGATTACAGGGAAATCCATATCAAAGTGATCTGTTATGCAAATAGACTTCATACCTTTTTCTTTGGCAGAAGTAATAATGTCATTTAATTTCGCATTTGAGTCCTCAGAAAACTCAGAATGAAGATGGTAATCTGGGAAAAACATGTATTATAACCTCCGATGTAAAAACATTTTAAATATATGTTATATTTTAGACTTTTTATGGGGAAAATTCAACACAGATGGAATATATTTAAAAATTACACTAAAATTTACTAATTACCACTTGAATTTTATTCTTGAAAAGGGTAGAATGTCCTTGTGAAATTATCACAGCTTAATTACTGCACGCCATGCAGTATTTATAAATTATAATTTATTTCAAGACTTAGGAGGAATAAAAAATGGCAGTAAAAGTAGCAATTAATGGTTTTGGACGTATCGGTCGTCTTGCATTCAGACAGATGTTTGATGCTGAAGG
>SVEI01000025.1 GCA_015057445.1 Lachnospiraceae bacterium
AATATATAGACTATTACAATAACAAAAGAATTAAATGCAAACTAAAAGGACTGAGTCCGGTTCAATACCGGATTCAGTCCAATAGAGTTGCTTAATTAAACTGTCCAACATTTGGGGTTCAGTTCATTTTGGAGATGTCCTTTTTTATACATTTAATTGTAGAATACCTTCTAAAAACCACAAAATGTCCCTTTGTTTGCTTGTATTCTTACTGGATTTGTATTAAAATTATATTAATTATGCAATAGTGGGTAAGTAGGCGAATTTTTGCTGACAAAATTTAGTTAGTACAAACCCACTAGAGTAAACTAACAATGCAAGAGGATACCATGGCACTAAAGCACGTAATGATTAATGACATAATTTCAGAGCATAGCGCAAGAATGCAGAACTTGAAGAAATATTACCCATTCTTTGTGTTAAATGAAACCACATTTTCTCAGTACAAAGAGGGCAAATATGGTTTTCTTGATATGGGTTATATTACTATGGCATCCTTGCGTTTTTTAATTAACGAAAACAACTTCCATGAGAAAGATATTACCTATGAAGAATATGAGAGCTTTATGTCAGAATTGCTTCATCGAGACTTCAATTTAGATGAACCTAAGGATGAGGAAAAGCAACTTATCCTCCATATATTCGACAAGCTAAAAAACGATGGTAGAGCATTTGAATTCAAGTTTTATAACCCAGACACAAAATCAAGTCAAATTGCCAGAGTAAAACTTATTGATAGTCGTATCGAAAATGGTCAGGTTCTATATACCATTACGGCCGAAGGTATTGAATTTTATTTAGATACTAAGGAAGTTAAAGATGAGAGTAAAATTAATGTATCTCAGCTACTTCTAGAGAAGATGATAACATCAAACAATTTCAAGGGTGGAATTGATGTTGTTAAGAGAATAAATGCCCAGGTAACTAAGCTAAAGGCTGAGAAGGAAAATGTTCTTAAACTTCTCGGGATGGATATATTTGAGGGTAATAAAGCCTATACAGAATATATGGATACTATAGCAAAGTGGTTTTCGGAAGAACAAAAATTATTTGCAAAGAACAAGGCCTTGGTTGACAAGGCAATTAAGAAAGCTGAGTTTGAGAATAATCAGTCAGTAGATAGTTCCCAGGGAATAACAGACGGACAACCACCAGCAAAGCTTCTTCGTTCAAAAGCTTTAGAAGAAATCAGTAGTCTGGAAAATGAACTTAAGAAAACTATATATAATCACAGTCAGCTTATTGCAGAAACAGTTGAGCTTTCACAGTTGGCAGATAAGATTATCGGGCAGGCAAAGCTAAGAAAATTAAGACCTGTATTTGATTTTAGACAGAGTCTGGTAAATATTATGAAGCAGGACAACCCAGCCTTAATGGCTCATGTGATTATGCCACTTTTTGCGCCACGCATAGAGAAGACATTTTCAATAAAGTCCATCGACAATATGCTTACTCTAAAATCCGAAGAGAAAGCTACAGGCGAAAAGGTGGAGAAGGCAAGTCTTGACTTAGACTTCAAGTATGAGGATGAGATACTTGATGAGAAGATAAGTCATAACTTTGCTATGCTTTTTGTGCAGCTTCTTGATCAGCTTAAGAAGTGGAATAAGCTTAGTCTTAAAGAATATAACGGTATTTTGGAAATCAAATTCACTAAGGATATATATGAAAATAGAGATTACTATGCTTTCTTGGTTCACCTAGCAGGAAAACGTGAATATAGCATGAAGCAAATGTTGCTTAAGCAGGATACTATGCTAGAGGAGATGGTTATTTCTCATATGACAGAGGAAGAAAAAAGTGAGTATGGTGATATGGAATTTGTTCTTTCCTTTGGAGCAGATGAAATAGAGCTAGGAGCTCTTGGGGATAATGCCCAAGAGATGACTTCGGATAGATTTGTAGTAACAGATATGTATTTTGAAAGGAGGCTGGGATAAAGATGGAAGAAAGAAGCTTAGATAAAGCACTTGATATATATTCGGCACTTATTACAGGACAGGAAGTATCCCGCTCTAATCAGGATACAAGAGATATGTACGAGGAATATTATTCAAATTCTGCAGTTTATGATATTACCAACCGCTTGGTGAAGAAGCTAAATCTAAATATTTACGAGTATAACGAATCAATATACGTTACTGCGGGAGAGGGTAACAGAGTATTTGGATACACTAATGAGGATATGAAGCGTCAATTGGGACTTCGTCTCAACAAGGAGCTTTATATGGTATATTTTATTATGTATAATGCATTACTTTCATTCTACCAAGATTCAGCATCATATCAGGTTAAGGAATATGTAAAATTAGAAGAAATAATGGAACAGGTTAGTTCTTATCTTATGTCTATTACAAAGGATTTATCTGTGTATTCTATGGATGATTTAGAGGCTGATAGCTTTAAGACCATTGCTCTTTTGTGGGATGAGCTTCCAGCAGTCACCTCAGATGATAAGGATAAAAATAGAGCTTCACGTGCATCTCGCACAGGCTATGTAAAGCTTACGTTTAACTTCCTTATAGCACAGAAGTTATTTGTAGAGGTGGAGGACAGATACTATCCTACAGATAGATTTAAGGCTTTAGTTGAAAATTACTTTGAAGAGTATAAGGGTAGAATTTATAAGGCCTTAGGAGGTGAAGTGGATGCCTAGTATTAACAGAATAAGAGTTAACAATGTAAAATATAATTTTGGCACCCAGTTCTATGACGATTTTACCATGAGACTTTATGGTAAGAACACCCTCTATGATCTGGCAAATGGTGGTGGTAAAAGTGTGCTTATGCTACTTTTACTACAGAATATGATACCTAATTGTACTTTGGATGATAAGCAACCTATCGAGAAGCTTTTTAGAACTGGAAATGGTAATACAACCATTCATTCACTAGTTGAGTGGAAACTTGACGAAACCAATAAGGAAGATGGTTACAGATATATGACTACAGGCTTTTGTGCCAGAAAGGCAAAAGAAAGTGAAAATGAGTCTGAAACCAGAGCAAATAAGGATGTAGCATCCATAGAATATTTTAACTATTGTATCTTCTATAAAGAGTACAATAAGCATGATATAGTTAATCTCCCACTTGCAAAAGATGGGGAAAGGGTAACCTTCAGTGGACTGAAGAATTTCCTTAAAGAACTTGAACATAAAGATATGAGTCTAAAGGTTCGTATCTTTGAGCGAAAAGGTGAGTACCAGCGCTTTATCAGTGAGTATGGTATTCATGAGAGTCAGTGGGAAATTATTAGAGGAATAAATAAGACTGAGGGACATGTTAGAACATATTTTGAGAATAATTATAAGACCACACGTAAGGTGGTTGAGGATCTTCTTATAGAGGAGATTATAGAGAAAGCATTTTTGGTAAAGACCAGCCGAGATGAAGATGGAGCAGATTCTATGGCCAAAATGCTTATGGACATAAAAGAACAGCTTACTGTTTTGGCTAAAAAGAAAAAGGATATAAAGGCATATGATAGACAGGCAGAGCTTATAGGTGTTTTAGCTGATAAGGTTGAGTCATTTATAGGTCTTTACAAGGAACAAAGTAGTTTGTCAGAGCTTCTCGCCAATATCTGTGTGACTGGTGAAGAATTCGCCAGAAATGACGAGAAGCAGCTTAAGGATTTAGAAGCGAAGAAAGATGCAGCTAGAGAACTTAAGAATAAACAGAGAGAGCGTATAGAGTGTCTCAAGGTTTCTAAGGATAAGAGACAGCTAGAGGAAATGTTTAGCCAGGAAAAGGTTTTGGTGGAGCGAGTTGCAGAATTAGAGAACAGATGCAATGCATTGAAGGAAGACCTTTCTCTTAAAGAAAGTATTAATGAATATATGGAGTACTTAGAAGACAGGAAAAAGTACTACCAACACGACGCAGTTATTAAGACAATGATGGCTGAGTCTTCTTTTGATGAAGAAAAGCTGTATACCTATGCTTATAATATAAAGATGCGTACTGACAAGCGTCTTATGGAACTTAGAACTCAGATAGATGTTCTTACAGAAGAATTAGCAAGTCTTAGAGAGAAAGAATCTATGAATGAGAAGCTTCTCTCAGAAGCCAAGGTGTCACTTGCTGTTGCGAAGAATACTAAGACTGCAGCAGATGAAGAGATAGTAACTTTAAGCGAGGAGCTATCTAATATTAGGATGTCTATGAATAGTATAAAGTTTACGGATGTTGATCAGCAACTGTCAGAGGCGAGGGAAATTGCATCTTCATATGAGAAGGAAATAAGCGATACAAAAACACTTGTGGACGAAAACTCAAGAAAAATACAAGAGGCAAATATAGAACTTGCTGACTTAAATAATAAGAACATTGAAAACGAAAAACTTATATTAGAGCTACAGTCTCATCAGAATGAGTACGAAGAAGCAAGTGAGAAGCTTAGTAATGTTAAGACTGTTTATGGTGCATCGAAAGAAGAGGAACTTTTAAGAATTATATCTGAAAGAATTACCCAGGCTGTGCTGGATATTGCAGCAGTTAAGAAAAATGTAGAAAAGTCTATGAAGACAATTGCCAGGTTAAAAGAAGGAAGAATTATAGGCATGTCTAAGGCTGTAAAGAAGGCTATGGACTATATTGAAACAAGGCATGGCATTACTGCTATGTTTGGTATGGATTATCTGTCAGCTCTTCCTAATGATAGGCAAAAAGAACTGTTGGCAACTAATCCTGAACTTCCGTATGGAGTTTTGGTTAAGGATTACGACACTATTGCAGGGGATCCAAACATTTACAAGATTGATACTGAAGATGAAACAGTAAATATCTATGATATGGATGCCATCGATTCTAAGGCAGTACATTTTGGCGAAAATGCGTTTTCTATACATGCTGATGCAGGATTTATTACAGATGAAAATACTAAGGAAAAACTAATAGAAGCTGAAAGGAATAAAGTTAAGGACTATGAGCTTCAGCTTGATATAAAGGATGAAATGTTGGCTGCTTACAAGCAAGACCAGGAATTTGTACTTAGAATGTCTGAAAGCGATTTGTTGAAATCCAAAGAGAGACTTAAAGTTGCGGAGGAATTGAGACATAAACTAGCTGATCAAATTACAGAAATTGAAAATAGTATAAAGGGCTATAAGATTGCTATAGATAAGGCAAATCAACAATTCAAAGATAGCAGTGACGCTTTGGAAAAATGTAATCAAGACATTACAAAGCTTTTTGCAGTGGAGAAGCTTAGCAATATAATAAGTGATAAAGAGGATGTTGCTGATAAAGCCAGAGAAGATATAGAGAGAATTGAGATAAAGCTTAATTCATTGATTAATACATCTGATGATGAAAGCATTTTGTTGGTGGAGACTGAGTCTAAGCTTGCAACAGCCAAGACAAAATACGATGAACTTGTTAAAGAGTGGGAGGATAATTACAAGGCATACTACAACATTGACAAGGAGTACCAGATTCTTACAATAGGTGATGATGAGCTTAAAGCAAGATTTACAGCTATGGTAAGTATGGGAAGTGATGATGCCAAAGCCATAGAAGACAAAAAACTTCTTATGGATACCATAAAAGTATCTATGGACAGAGCATTAAAAAGTATTGAAAAGCGTGGAACAAGCTTGCAAATCCTTAAAGATTATGAGAACAACAACCAGCTTTTTGTGTCAGATGATAAGGTGATTGATAGCTGTAGACATTCTATTAAAGATGTGGAATTACAGATAGCAGATGCAAGAGGAAAGCAGGAGAAAAAACATGCAGAGATTAATAGATTAGAAGGAAGCATTGAGTACGCTATTAAAAACATTCAAGATGCTTTTGGTGAGTATGTGGAGGAGCAGGCTTCCCTCTCTGAAATAGTTGCAACGTTGGAGAATGGAGAAGAACTTCTTAAGAGATTAGCTAGAGAAGCTAAAGAGTACGAAGATGAGTACAGAAGCTATCTAAAACAACAGGGCTATATGGTGGATTTATACAAGGATGTGAAGAGAATAGTTACTACCAATGATATTAGCCTAGATGGTGCAACTCCAATAAGTGAGGAAAAGGATAAACTTAGAGAGATTTTCGAAGAAAGCTTAATTAAGTTCGACAGAAGTAATAAAGCATTAGAGAAGGCTAAGAATGAGTTGGTAAGATTCAAGGGAAATACATCAGTTGCCTTAGAGCAGATGAGTGCTTTTGAATTGGCTAATACCATAAGAGAGGACGTTATGATTCCTGCTGACTATGATGCAGCTAATATACTAATGGAGAACTTAAAGTCAATCTCTGAATACATTGTGTTAGAGAGAGATAGAATTGAGAAGAGTTTGGTGGACATGGAAACCATAAAGGCAAACTTTGAGGAACAGTGTTTGCAGAGATGCCTGGATGTAAAAACTGAACTTGATAAGCTTCCAAAACTATCAAGAATTGTGGCTGATGGTGAGGCAATTCAGATGGTGGGCCTTAACATTCCTTACTTTAAAGAGGAATTCTTGAAACAGAGAATGTCGCAGTACATCGATAATATTGTGGCTCAGGCAGACGATTATTCCAATGAAAAGGATCAGGTGAAATATATTAGAAATAGTCTGGCTTTAAAGAAATTATTTGGTGTAATTGTAACAGATATGAATGGTATCAAACTTAGTCTTTATAAGCGTGAGAGAATTAAGGAACAGAGCAGATACCTAAAATATGAAGAGGCGGTTGGTAGTACAGGACAGTCTCAGGGTATTTATATACAGTTCTTGGTAAGTATAATTAATTATATTTCTGGTATGTATCACTCTGGAAATGAAGATATAAGAACTAAGACTATTTTTATAGATAACCCATTTGGTGCAGCAAAGGATGTGTATATATGGGAACCTATATTTGCACTGCTTAAGGCAAATAATGTTCAGCTTATTGTACCAGCTAGAGGTGCTACACCAGCTATAACAGGAAGATTTGATGTGAATTACATCTTAGGACAACAGATGTCTAAGGGTAAGCAGCTTACTGTCGTATCAGATTATACTAGTAAGGTTGATCAGGAAGAACTAGAATACAAGGAACTAGAATTTGAACAGGTTAGCTTCGATTTCATCTAGGAAGAGGAGGAAAATATGCATTATAAAGAAGTGAAAGCAATACTAACTCCGCAGAATGGTATGAATCTGTACAGAGGCTGTACCCATGGGTGCATATATTGTGATTCTCGTAGTAAATGCTATCGTATGGATCATGATTTCGAGGATATAGAGGTAAAACTTAGAGCGGGAGATCTTTTAGAGAATACTCTAAAAAAGAAGAGAAACAAAAGCATGATTGCTACAGGCTCTATGACTGACCCGTATGTTCCTATAGAGGCAGAGTTAAAAATTACAAGAAAATGTCTTAATATAATTGATAGATTTGATTTTGGTGTGGTGATACAAACCAAATCAAATCTTATTATGAGAGATATAGACATATTGGAAAGTATTCACAAGAAGACAAAGTGTATTGTAGCAATGACTCTAACAACCTATGATGAGGAGTTGTGCAAAAAATTAGAACCTAACGTATGTACAACAAAAGAACGAGTAGATGTTCTTATGGAGATGAAGAAAAGGGGAATTCCAACCATTGTTTGGTTAAGTCCATTTCTTCCTTTTATCAATGATACAGAAGAAAATCTCAGAGGTTTAATGAACTACTGTATTGAGGCAGGAGTTTATGGTATAATGAACTTTGGTATAGGACTTACTCTTCGAGATGGAAATAGAGAGTATTTTTATAGTCAATTGGATAAATTGTTTCCAGGTATGAAAGAAAAATACATTGAGACCTACGGGGATTCCTATGAGGTTAGTAGTCCTAACAATGAAAAACTTATGAAAATATTTACCAATCTCTGTGAAGAAAACAATATTGTGTATGACAAAGAAGAGCTTTTCAGATACATGAGAGAATATAAGAATAAGCAGATAGGAACTCAGATGAGCTTGTTTGATTTTTAAAAAAGGAGGAAGGATTTATGAATTGTCCAGTTTGTGGAGCAGATGTAAATGGTAATCAGTTTTGTCCAGATTGTGGGGCAAATATGTCAGCCTTTTCAGGGGTGTCCACGGATAAGGTGATTATCAACCAGACACCGGAACAGCATAGGGCTGCTGGAGATGATAGCGTTACGCAGCTTATTCCGGAAAATTATATGACTTCAAAGGGGGATGATAGTGTAACAGAACTTATCCCCGAAAACTATATGAGTGCAACAGGAGATGACGATACAACTATTTTAATTGATCCAGGTCAGGTTAAGCAGCCTAAGCAACAATCATTTGTGCAGCAGCCTGGATTTAGCCCGGCTCCAAGTGTTAATTCGGTATCACCAATGAATGGATATCAACAGTCTATGGGCCAGCAGCAGATGGGATATCAGCAACCATCATTTGGAGCTCCCGCATATCAGCAAGGCATGGGTCAGCCATTAGGATTTGGCACTGCGACAAAAAGTGTACCTAAATCAAGTAAAGTGGTAAGTTTAACAGCTATGATATTAATGATTGCTTTATTGATTTCGTGCATTATCCTTGTTACAAAACCAATGTACTACATTACAGATGCTTACTTTGGAGGTATTCTTTCAGGAGATGAGATACAAGAAATGCTGATAGAACAGGATCCAGATGATTATGAAGAAGCCAATGAAGGAATGATGATAATGTATGGCATTGTTCTTGTTTTAGTAGTTATTGCAACACTTAATGCATGGTCCTGTTTTGCAAGAATTAATAAGGGATGCGTTAAGAGTCCGGTTAATAAGGCAGTAGGAAACCTTGTGTTTGGGATTCTTGGACTTTTCGTGTTCTTAGTGTTCAAGCTACAATTTGATGAGGTGGTAGTTGAAAGTTTTAGTTATAGTGTTTTATCGCCAGATGATGCTACAAAATTCAACGTATATACTTTAGTGTTTGTTTTAACTATAGTTACCGCATTTGTTAATGTGGTGAATTTAATAACATCTATACAGGCTAAAGACTCTGTTAGATAAGTGGGGAAAGGATACAAAAATATGGGAAAATCAAAGGCACAGAGGAAACAAGAGAAAAAGGTTTCAATGCAGGAAGTTAAGAAAGAGCAAGAGGTAAAGAAACAAGAGAAAAAACAAGTCGAAGAAGTCAAAAAGGAACCATCCCAAACTGCCAAGACACCTGAGAGAAAACCAGTAGGGCCAGAGCAGGTTAATCTTACATTGTACACTGTTATTGCTATGGTGGTTACTTTTATTTCGGCAGGTGTTACAGCTGTTGCTATGGTGGTATATGCTAAGCCTGTAATTTATATTTTAGAGACAACTGTGGGAAGTACCTTTAACGATTATTCTCTTGAAGCAGTAGAACAATTAATGTACGAGGACAATCCTGACTTGCCAATATACGGATTATATTTGGGTATTGCAGCCTTAGTTGCTGTAGGTGCAGTAGTTACTTTGCTTGCAATGATAAGAGCGGTTAATGAGTTTAATAAGCCAAATATTGCACTTACCATAGCAGGAGTAGTATTTTCTGTGGGTGCATTGGTGTTATATCTTTATGCGGACGATTACACAAAGGATGTTATCAAATCTTATGGATTTGAAGAAAAACCAATGTTCAACATTTATAGCTTATATTTACCATTACTTATTACCAATATTGTGGCTATGATAAGTAATGTGTTTGCCACAGCAAATGGACTTAAAAGATGGAAGAAGACAGGTAGAACCAGTAAGTAATGGAAAGGAGAATTAGTTATGGATTTTAAGCAGTTTATGAAGAATGTTAAAAATGAGGCATCTGATGCAGTGGAAGTTACAAAAATCAAGGCAAAGATTTCTAAGGAAAAGTCGAATGTAAAGGATGCTTTTGAGGAAATAGGAAAGAAAATGTACGAAACTTATCGTAAGACAGGTGTAATGCCAGAGGGATATCAAGAGCAGATTGTTAAAATTGATGAGGCCAGAGCTAAAATCAATGAATATAATGCTGAGATTGATAGCGTAAAGATGAGTAATTAGAATCGAGGAAATTGTGATGAACTACAATGAGCTTAGCTTGAAGATGCATGAGGCAGGACCTGGAAAAATACAGGTTAATTCCAGGGTACAGGTAAAAAATAGAGATGATTTGAGTACAGCATACACTCCTGGTGTGGCAGAACCATGTAGAAAAATTAGAGATAACAAGCAGGATGTATACAAATACACATGCAAGGCAAATACAGTTGCCGTTGTATCTGATGGAACAGCGGTTTTAGGCCTTGGAGACATAGGTCCTGAAGCTGCAATCCCTGTTATGGAGGGAAAGGCAATTTTATTCAAAGAATTTGCAGGAGTAGATGCATTTCCAATATGTTTAGACACTAAGGATGTGGATGAAATTGTGGAGACAGTAAAAAGAATTGCTCCTGTATTTGGTGGAATTAACTTGGAAGATATCTCAGCTCCTAGATGCTTTGAAATAGAAAGACGTCTTAAAGAGGAACTTGACATACCAGTATTTCATGATGATCAGCATGGAACCGCTATTGTGGTGTCTGCAGGATTAATCAATGCAGTTAAGCTTGTTGGTAAGCGATTTGATGAGATTAATGTGGTAATAAATGGAGCAGGATCTGCAGGCATTTCTATATGCAAGCTCCTTATGGAGTTAGGTGTGGGCAATGTGGTTCTTGTGGATAAGGATGGAGCGCTTTGTCCAGGAGAAGAATGGATGAATCCAGCTCAAAGAGATATGGCGGAAGTCACAAACAAGAATAGGGAAAGAGGCTCTTTGGTTGATATTATAAAGGGCAAGGACGTGTTTGTAGGAGTATCTGCACCAGGGGTTTTAACAGCTGAAATGGTGACAACTATGGCAGATGATTCTATTGTATTTGCTATGGCTAATCCTACACCAGAGATAATGCCAGAGGAAGCAAAGAAGGGCAATGTAAGAGTTATGGCAACTGGTCGTTCAGACTATCCAAACCAGATAAACAATGTATTAGTATTTCCTGGAATATTCAGAGGAGCCCTTGATGTTCGTGCCACAGCTATTACTGAAACTATGAAGGTGGCGGCAGCTAAGGCCATAGCGGCAATTGTCTCAGAAGATGAGTTGAATGAAGAATATATAATACCAGGTGCTTTCGATGAAAGAGTAGCTGTAGCGGTTGCTAAAGCTGTATCAGATGAAGCCATAAGATTGGGTATAACAAAATAGTTATGTAAACAATGAAACGCCAGAAATAATTATTTCTGGCGTAATGTGATATAAGAGAACAAGTTTTATTTTCAAACCATAGAACGGGGGTCAAGAATGAAAGAAAAGTTAGATGCAGTAAAATGTGAAGTAAATAAAGTGGTAAAAGGCAAGGAGCATGTTGTTGAAAAGGTTCTTGCTGCCATAATTGCAGGTGGTCATATTCTTATGGAAGATATTCCTGGAGTGGGTAAAACTACATTAGCTACCACCTTTGCTAAAAGTATGTCTCTGAACTATAAGAGAGTACAGTTTACTCCAGATGTATTGCCTAGTGATATTTTGGGTTTTTCTATGTATAATTCTGCAACTAAGGAATTTGAATATAAGGAAGGAGCAGTATTCTGTAATCTTTTCTTGGCAGATGAGATCAACAGAACATCTCCAAAGACTCAGTCAGCACTTCTTGAGGTTATGGAAGAGAATACAGCTACAGTTGATGGAGTGACAAGAAAATTGCCAGATCCATTTGTTGTAATTGCCACAGAAAATCCATATGGTTCTTCCGGAACACAGATGTTACCAGAGTCACAGCTTGATAGATTTATGGTATGTCTTTCTATGGGCTATCCTTCGCATGAGGATGCTATAAAGATTCTTCAGGGTAATGCTATGAAACCTATAGAAAGCGTACAAGGAATTCTCACCATAGATGACTTACGAGAACTTAGGAATCAGACCAATAACATTTTTGTTAAGGATGAGATATACGACTATATAGTAACTTTGGTTGAAAAGACTAGAGAACTTGAAATTTTTTCTGCTGGAGCCAGTCCAAGAGGAACCATCGCCCTTTTGAGAATGGCTAAGGCTATGGCTATACTTGATGGAAGAAGCTTTGTTACTGCAGAAGATGTTCAAAAGGTAACAAAAGATACTTTGGCTCACAGGGTTAAACTCAGTGCAAGAGCTAAGGCACAGGGCATTAATATTACAACAGCCATGAATCAATTATTGGTTCAAGTTCAGGCACCAAGAAGCTAAAAATAGATTATATGGAGAAGTTATGGAAAATATATTAAGAACAGTGGGGTATGTACTCTTGCTGGCTATAAATATAATCGCATATTGGTTTTTGCATAGTCATTTTCATTTTATTGTATTGGTGATAATGATATTAGCTCCTGCTTTCTCCATACTTTCAGCTGTTCATCTTAGGAAAGCTATTATGGGAGAAGTAACAAATGTTGGTATAAAGGGAGAGCATGGAACTCAAAATGAAGAATGCTTTTTCAAAGTAAAGCTTATCAA
The DNA here is from genome assembly GCA_015057445.1 of Lachnospiraceae bacterium. Classification (GTDB taxonomy): domain Bacteria; phylum Bacillota; class Clostridia; order Lachnospirales; family Lachnospiraceae; genus Coprococcus_C. Next base: position 12,465 of record SVEI01000025.1, read on the forward strand.
CAAAACAATATGGGCATCTTTAGATGTGAAACTTATTATGGAAGTAAAAAATGAGTTCTTTGGGACAAAAGGCAATATTGATTTTTCTGTGCCGGTATATAGTTTAAAGGGCTATGAATTTACAGTTCCCCTTGTTCCAGAATTACCTGGAAGAATTACTTTGAGTATAAAAGAGATATGGATTAAGGATTTGATGGGATTTGTTTTCCTTAAGAAAAAGATGGATAATTATGGGGAAACTGTGATTATGCCTGAGGTTATTAAACAGGAAATTCAAGACAAGACTTACTTTGAAGCTGGTATGTTAGAAAGTGAAGAAAGTTCAAAGAAGGGGAATGATTTCTCTGATGTGCAGGAAATTAGAGAGTACATTCCTGGAGATAAGCTAATGAGCATTCACTGGAAATTGTCTGCAAAAAGAGACATACTTATGGTTAAAGACAGAGTAAGTATGTCTGACAAACAGCTTGTTGTTTTGCCGGAATTGTGTAATGCGAATTTATATGATTTAAATACCATAATGGTAACTACATACTCTCTTATTCATAATTTGGTTAGAGACAAGCTTAATGTTCGACTTATGTACTGGAGTAACAAACGATATGAATATGAGGATATAAGAATAGATTATGTGGAGGCTTTAGATGATGCCTTTGCTAAAATGTTTTACGAGGAATGTTATCAGGATATGGAACTAGCTGCAGGACATATGTCACTGGTTCATCCTGAGATGAAATCCTATCTCCATATTAGTTCTGAAGGTGGTAGGGCAAAGATTGTTGTAAGGGAGAATAATTAGTGGCTAAGTCTAAGGACACAATTGAAGATATAAGCTTGTGTGAAGGCGTAAAACTTAGTAAAAGCATTTATGAGACCAAGGAAAATCGTCTGCTTACTTTGCTGGTGAAGGGTGTGGTTGTATACCTTTTGGCTATGGGAAGCATTGGCTTTTATTTGTCAGCATTTTCTATTGAGTACAATGCGTTTATCTGTCATATAGTGATTTTTTTGATGGCACTTGCTTCTGCTATGCTTTACTATAGACTACTTACTGAGAATCTAGGATATTTGATTGTTCTAGTTCTGTTTTGTGCGCTTGTCTATAGTTTTAGAACCTACATTAACAGTGGATTCTACGCCATAGTAAATATTACAACAGATGGTGCTGCTCAATTTTTTAATATTGATATTCAGAGGGTGTATTCAGAACAAATTGAAAATAGATATGTTACAGTTACTTTTGCTGTGTTATTTATTGGAATTGTGCTTGATATATTCTTAAATGTATACATTTCCAGACGTATGCAATATGTTACGGCAGTATTTACAATAATGGGACTTAACATGGTGCCACTTTATCTGATATTTGAACCAGACGCTTTATACACAACTATGTTATTGGGTGGAATTGCCCTTGCATATGTATTTAGGTCTGGAAAACATTATAGTCCACAGGTATCCATCAAAAGAGATGATATAAAGTTCAAAGAAAAAGGTAAAAAGAAGAGAAAGAAGAAAGAAATTGCTTATGTGTATGATGCCAAAGCTATGGTTAATGCTGGAATAATATCTTTAGCTTTTGTTTTATTGATGGTGCCAATTATTAGTGCATTTAAACCTAAGGAATCATTTAATGTTGGTTATCAGGAGAATAAATATAAGAAGCTCACTATGGCAGCTGTTAGCACAATTCTTATGGATGGTTTGTCAGGATTTTTTAGGATGTCTAGAGATGTGGGTGGACTTGAAAGTGGAAAGCTTGGAAATGTATCCACTATAAGATTGGATTATCAGACTGACCTTGTAGTGCAACTGACACCATATACCAATGAGAGAATATACTTAAAAGGATTCACTGGAGTTAAGTATAATCCATATGCAAATTCGTGGACTAGGATAGATTATATAAATGATAATATAGACTATCTTACATCTCCAGAGGCTATGTCTCTTCGTGACGCGTACGAGGAAGGTTATGAGTATTCAGCAGAGGCTATAATAAGGGTGAAAAATGTGGAGAATGAAACAATTTATCGCCCATACTACTACTATGATCATGAGTTTGAGAAGCAATACATGAACATGGTAGTATATCCAAGACTGGAAAATAATAATTACTATGTTGAAGGAAGTTATTATGATGGTTATGCATATACAGAAGCGGATTTGTATGTACCGGAAGATAATGTTGAGGCAGTGGACGAGATAATAGCTCAGTTGGGAGATCCACTGACTAATGAACAGATAATACAGTCTCTTATTGATTATTATCAAGAGAATTTTCCGTATACTATACAACCGGGTAAGACTCCATATAGGGAGGACTTTGTCAATGATTTCTTGATGGAGAAGAAAAAAGGATATTGCTCACACTATGCATCCGCAGCGGTGCTGATTTTTAGAAGAATGGGTATCCCGGCTAGATATGTGGAAGGATATGCCATTGATTTGGAACAGATTTACAACTCAGAGATTGTTGAAGGTGCAGAATATAAAGATTATTATAAGGGATACTCTGAGTTAGGTGAAACTGGTTTGGTATCAGTAAATGTAATTGATGCAGATGCCCATGCATGGGTAGAAGTGTTTGATATGAAGGAAGGATGGCATCCTATAGAAGTAACTCCTTATGCTACAGAGCCTGAAGAAGAACAAGAAGATTTTTGGAGTATGTTTGCAGATATGATGGATGACACTAATAATTCTGGAGACGTACAGGTAGAAGGTGCATTGGGCAATGGTGACACAATTAATAAGATTGTTAAAAATGTTGTAATTGTTTTAGGCGTTTTATTAGGGCTAGCTATTTTTACTGTTTTAAGTGTAAAGGCTGGACGTTGGATAAAGTATCTTATTGTTGTAGCAAGGGCAGACTATAATGATAAATTGATATTTGAGTACCAGAGAATATGTAAGAAAATCAAAAGAAAAGATAAGGTATTTAAAGACAAGATTAATTATAGACAACAACTTGAATACTTGTGTGAAGGCAAGAACACTGAACAAGCATCAGAAACCATTTCAAGGATGGATATAGAAAAATCCCGAGAGAAGGTAATTGCAATCTTAGAGAAAGCAGGATTCTCTCAGGATATAATATCTAAGGATGAACATGATTACGTAACTAATTGGTTTAAAGAAAATATATAGTATATCATACTGTGAGTTATATTATCTTTCGCCTATAGGAGAAAGACCTATTCCGTAGATTTCATTATTAGAGTATTGATATACATAATAGTTTTCTAACTCGCCATCAGAAGATATAATCTGCATAGTGTATACTTGCTGGAAATCAACATTAGAAAAATCAGTATCGGGAAGTGCAACATTTGGTATTGTACCATCCGATGCTGGTTTTTTTTCTATAAGGTTGATGTTCTCATCTGAAAATATATTCTTTACGGAAGCGTTGGTGTACACGGATATTATTTTGTTTGCATCATAACTTACATCAGATGAAGTTGCTCCGATTATGACTCCATTTTCTGTCATATAGACAGTGTGAGTTGTGGAATTGTCAAACTTTGTAAATGTGATAACCCACAAATATGCACTATAGGTATTGAATAGATTATCAGTATAGCAGTAAAGCTTGGCGTCCCAGGAACACCAGTTATTGTAGTTTGATGATGCTGAGTACGGAAATACTCCTGTATCACAGAAAATATTAAGGCTATATCGAGCTAGGCTGACGGCTTCGTTTTCGGTTAAAAAACCCTGGTCTGTGGTACACTCAGAACAAGTGCTTTCCCATGTACCGCTTATTAGCTTTATTTGCTCTGTAGAAGTTAAGTTGCTAGATGTATTTCTAGCCATGGCATTGCCTGATTCAACATAGTAGCTTTCAGGAGCAACGATAACTGTGCCAGCGTCTTTTTGGCTTTGGCTCTTAAGGAGAATATCAGGGATCAAAAAGCTTGAAGACACCACTGCAAAGCATAGTATAAGCATTATGATAAATAACATATTGGTTTTCTTGCTTTTATTCATCATCTTCTACCTCCTGATAAAGTGGAAATGAAATTGTGAAATTTGTGCCTTTGCCTAAAGTACTGTCCACATTCATAGTGGCGTCATGGGCGTCGAAAATAAGTGCGGCTAGTGATAGTCCAAGACCGGCTCCACCTTCTTTTCTGGAACGGGATTTGTCTACCATATAGAATGCATCACATATTTTGTCTAGGTGTTCTTTGGAAATTCCTACACCGAAATCCTGTACAGAAATATGTGCTATATTATCAGTGATTTTGCAGGCAAAAATAATTTCTGAGCCTTCGTCGGATGCTTTTCTTCCATTATCTACAAGATTAATAAATGCGGACTTTAGTAAATCTAAATCTCCTGAGATATAGCAGTTTGGAGAATCTAAAGTGAGTTTTATTTTCTTGGCATCAAGTAGTGGCTGGGTACTTGTCTTGACTGCATCCATCAATCTTTTGATGCTAAGCTTCTTCTTGTCAATTTTATGTTGCTTGGTATATATAAACTCAAAAAGCTTCATTGACATAGATTCAAGTCTTTGGCCTTCGGAAAAAATGTATGATGCTGCCATTACCTGTTGCTCTCGGGTTAGTTCCCTTGAACGCAGAGTATCTGCATAGCCAATAATGGAGGTCATAGGGGTTTTTAATTCGTGGGTAAAGTCAGCCACGAATTGTTCTTGGCGTGTAACCATTTGCTTGAGCTCATCCATATGATTCTCTACAGAATCAGCCATGGAATTATAAGTATTGGCAAGCTTTCCAATTTCGTCTTTTGAATTAATGGAAATTCTGGCATCATAGTTACCTTCGCCAAAACTTTGGGAAACTTTCTGTAGCTTCTCAAGAGGTTTTGTCAGGAAAAGACTTAAAAGGTACATAAACACGGAACAAACGACCAATACTATCAATAACAGAAGCTTGTAATAATCTGATTGCTGATTCATCATAGTGTATATGGAAGTTATGTCTCTTTGGTTGACGATATTTAGCCTTTTATCTAGAAGTAAGGTACAAGAACTTACTGATATATAGTAAGAATCATCCTGGCTGGTAATGGTATATGTTTTTTTGCCTACATCCAAATTTGTCCAAAGGTCCTTGATATTTGGGATTTGTGTGCTGGCATAAATAATATTTCCGTCATATGCCACACTCAGTTGAGACTGGTTGACAGACATATTGGCATAAACATTTTCGCCTGCCAGAGATAATTCCTCCATAAGGGCGTTATGGCTGTAGGAAGAGCTGTTCATTATACCAAGTAATTCGTATTCAATGCTTGCTTGAAAAAGGTTGTTTTCTTCAACAGCATTTTTGATTTGTTGTTCCAATGCAAGATTGAAATTTTTGATAATCATAAAGTATCCTATGATTCCTAGACCCATGGAAATTACTATCATATTAATAATTAAAACTTTATATCTGAATTTCATCTAATTCTCCTGTTTAGTTGGTAGTTGTAGAGTCCTCTAATCTGTAACCAACCTTGTAAACTGTTTTAAGAGCTTTGCCAAGTCCGGTTTTTTTGCGGATTCGTTGGATGTGTAAATCCAATGTTCTAGTATCTCCGTAGTAGTCGTTGCTCCAGATTGTTTCATAAATATTTTCTCTAAAAAGGGTAATATTTACATTCCTGATTAACAAAGTAAGGAGCTCGAATTCTTTTGGAGTAAGATCTATGGTTTTACCACCTTTGGTTGCAACCTTTGTTTCTGTATTGATTATAATATCTTGGAATTTTAATATTGATGATGTTTTGTTGAAACGTCTTAGAACCACATTTACTCGTGCTAGAAGCTCTACAACCTGAAATGGTTTCACGATGTAATCTTCGGCACCTTGGGTCAGCCCTTTGACTCTGTCTTCAAGAGCACCTTTTGCTGTGATAAATATAACAGGAATGTTAAGTGGTTTAATATATTCTAGAAGTTCATATCCGTCTATCTCTGGTAGCATGATGTCTAGTAGAATAAGGTCATAAGTGTTGTCTTCCAAAAGATTAGCGGCAGCCAGACCATCATATACCTGAACACATTGATAGTTGTTTGCAGTTAAATTAAATGCGATTAAATCTGAGATTGGCTTTTCGTCTTCTACAATTAGTATCTTAATCATATGATTTCTCCTTATGTAACATATATAACTACATAATAATATAACATTTGTAAATTAAAATATATATATTATAATTTACAAATGTATCAAAAATGTATCAAAAAAGGAAGAAATATTTCTTATGAGTTGGGCCAAAAAGAAGATTTACTTCTTTACAAAAAAATTAAATATAGTAGAATAAAGGCTGTGAGCTTAGCTTAATATAAGGATTTCCTATAGTGGAGGAAGAATGATGAAAAGAATACAATTTTTATTTGCCTTACTTGTGGGCAAGATAATAATGGTACTTACAAAGATAATTCCTGGAGTGTCGGGAACAACTTGGCCAGGTGGAATAGCAAATATATTGATGAAAAAGTTTCCGAAATACTTCAAATTCGGTTCTAATACTAGAATAGTTATGGTTACAGGAACCAGTGGAAAGACCACAACTACAGGTATGTTGGCACAGCTAATTAAGAGTTGGGGAAAGACTATTTGTACCAATGATATTGGCGCTAATATGGATAGAGGAATTGCAACAACTTTAATCAGACATTCGAATATGGGTGGTGTTGTTAAGGCTGATTATGTGGTTTTGGAAGTAGATGAAAGATATCTTCCAATTATGACTAAGCTTATTATACCGCATGTAATACTTGTTACTAATGTACTAAAGGATCAGTCCCAGCGTAATGGAGAGCCAGGGGTAATTATGTCTAAACTAAAGGCTGCCATAGATGGGGATATGCATCTTATTCTTAACGCCCACGAGCCGAATTCAGGTTCCTTAGGTTTTGGTAAGGATAAGGTTAGCTATTATGGAGTAGCAGGAGATGCGGATACCAAAATAACTGATGACTTTATGGACGTGAGTTGTTCTTGCCCGGTTTGTGGAGACTCAATACAGTTTGAATATGAGAACTTATTTAATATTGGACAATATTCATGTAAAGGCTGTGGTCTAAAGAGCAGGGACGATGCCACAATTATAGATGTGGACAAAGAAAATACAGCTTTTGTGAGCGATGGTACAAGATACAAAGTAAAATACATTAGCAAGGACTTTATGTATTGTTATGCATCTCTTATGGCTTTTGCCAAGCATGAAGGTATAGATGGAGAAATAATACAAAAATCCATTAATGAATTTAAGATTCAAAGCGGTCGTGTAGAACAGATGAAGGCAGGAGATAAGACAATAAACTATCTGAGAATAAAGCAGGAGACACCTGTTACCCTTCAAAGCGCAATAGATGTTGCCGCAGCAGACAAGTCAGAGAAGATAGTGGTATTGGATCTTAGTGAGATAGTAGACTTTAATCCAAGGTATACAGGAATGTACTATGCATATGATTGTAATTTTAGGAAATTTATGGATGGTACAGTGGTAAAGTATATTTGTATGTCAAAGACAGTTTGCTACGATGTTGCTACAAGACTTTATCTAGAAGGTGTGGACAAGAAGGATATTACTGTAATTCCAACTGATGACTATGATGTGTTGTTGGAGGAGCTTGAAAAATATGATACCAAAACAGTTTATCTTTTGACTTGGATGCATTCCTACTACAGTTGTTTGAGCAGCATTGAGAAATACCAGAAGAAGGCAGGTGAGCAGTAATGAATTTAAATATAGCCTGGGTGTATCCTGATATACTAAATCTTCATGGTGATAGAGGCAATATGATGGCCATAGAAAAGATTGCTTCTGCTATGGGAGTTAATGCCAATATAAAGAAGGTTAATTATGGTGATAGTATAGACTTTGAGAATACAGACTTGGTATTTATGGGTGCAGGTCAAATCAGAGATATGGAACATGTCTTAGAAAAAATCAGTGGATCTGCAGACGTCTTTAAAGAATATGTGGAAAATGGTGGTTATGTTCTTGCTATAGGTACTACTGGTTGTGTTCTAGGTAAAAAGCTTACCTTAGAAAATGGTTATGAAATTAAGGGTCTGGAGATTCTTGATATTACTGCTAAGGAGCTTAACAGAACAAAGATGCCTTATGTAACAAAAGAAGTGTATGGTGATGATTTGTGGTGGAAATATGATGACATGGAGATAATCGGTTGTCAGATTCACAGAGTTGACTATACACTAGGTGATGTTAAACCACTAGGACAGGTGGTTTATGGTTATGGTAATGATCTTGGTGGAAGTGAAGGTGTAAGATACAAAAATGTGATACACACCAACACTGTTGGACCACTGCTTTCATCAAATCCTTGGTTTGGCGAAAGACTTATCAAAGAAATAATGGCTGAAAAAGGTGAAAATGTTGATGGTGATATAAATAAGCTAGAGTTCTTCTCTTATGCTAAGGAATCTATGGAATTGAAGAAAAATTTCATTAAGGATAAATTTAAACTTCCGGGAATAATTCATAATATATAAAATAAGAATGGGCTATGCCAGATTTATATTACTGGCATAGCCCTTGACTGTTTAATCAATATATTTTCTGTTGATAAATGAACCTGCAAATGCAGTCATAAGTGCACCGTACTCCAAGTCAAAGGTGAGTTCGTCACCAGACTTTATATCTGGCGCATCAGTTAAATCTACTACACATTCGTCGGAACATCCACCCAAAACCTTAACTCGATTATCGCGAGGAATGATGTGGTCTAGTTGAAGATCTTGCTTTCCTATAGACAATATACCTCGTCTTGTAATTTCGCCTGAAGGGATTTTCTTCTCATATACCTCTATTAGTGGAACGTGTAGAGTGAATATATCGGTCTGATATTCTGGTATAAATGTGTTGTCTGAAGGGTCGCGACCTAACATAATTGCTTCCCCCATTCTAAGCTGATTGAATTCCTTAGGAAAATGTTTATCACAAGATAAAAGTATTGATGCTGAGCTGGAATTTCCACCAGAAACCACAGGTTTATCTGTATCATAAAATGGTGTAAGCAATTGATGTAGATTAACTAGGTGTCGCATGTTTTCTTCATTAGGTAAATATCCGAGGAAGCAATTATAGTTTGTCGCTATTCCTACCAGATTAAGGTTTGAACTGGTATGTACAAATGCCCCGCAGGATAAAAGAGTATCTTGGTCGCTAAACATAATACCGTCTCTTAGGTCACCTATATCTACCATTAGAATGATTTTGTGGGTTGTGTGTGCTTCTTTTGCTGCCTTGTCTAAAGCCATAATGGTTCTAAGATCAGTTTGCAAACTTATATCGCTGTATTTCACAATATCATTAGCCTCTGATACAATACCAGGTCTGATTAAGAAACGTTCTTTGTCTGTTTTCATTCTTGCAAAGTTATCTAGCCTGGAATCTGCCAAAATACTAATGGGTGATTGGTTAAAGCAATCTATTATTCTTTGGTCTGCGCATATGCTTTTTACTACAGGTGTCAAGTCGACAGAATTTTCTTTGCATAAATCCAATGTATGTTGTATATTATATTTCAGTTTGTTAAGATTTATGGTAATATATACCTTACTGAGTAAACTCATATTTATAATCTCCGTTTGATATGATATTTAAGATACTACAAGATAAGCGGAAAAAAAGCAAGTCATATAAGATATAGAAATTTATGATGAGGTGTTTAAATGCAGGAAAGCAGAGTGTCAAATGCATCTAGAAATATAGTGTTCGGAATGTTCTTAAAGGGCTACCAGATACTGATGCCATTTCTTATGAGAACGGCTATGATGAAATTCATGGGAATGGAATATCTAGGCCTTAACAGTCTTTTTGGTTCCATATTATGGGTTCTTAATTTGGCAGAACTGGGTGTTGGGTCAGCCATGGTATATAGTATGTATCAACCTATTATAGATGGAGATAAGAAGGAAATATGTGCCCTTCTTAACTTATATAAGAAATACTATAGAATAATAGGTACAATAATTGCGGTGGTTGGACTGGCGCTAACACCATTTATACCTTATTTGATAAAAAAAGATGTGCCAAGTGATACCAATGTGTATATTGTGTATCTTCTCAATTTGTTCTGTACTGTTATGACATATTGGTTGTATGCCTATAAGAATAGTCTTTTGGTTGCTCATCAGAGAAATGATGTTGCCAGCAAGGTAATGCTTGTAACGAATACATTCCAGTATGGAGTTCAGTTCTTGATAGTGATATTCCTTCAAGATTATTATTGGTACTTAGTTGCAGCCATTGTTACTCAGATATTTACCAACATCATCACGGCAAAGATGGCTAGCAAGTTATATCCAGAATATGAGCCAGAAGGACAACTTCCTAGAGAGCATGTGGAGAATATAAATGGTAAGATAAAGGATTTATTTACGTCAAAGCTTGGAAATGTAATAGTGTCATCTTGCGACTCTATTGTTATATCAGCGTATTTGGGACTTGTAGTTAATGCGGTATATCAAAATTATTATTATATTATCACTGCAGTTATGGGAATTGTTAAGGTAGTGTTTGATTCATGTACTGCAGGAATAGGAAATAGTATATTAGTTGATTCAGAGGAGAAAAACTACAAGGATTTAAAGAAGTTAACCTTTATAACTGCATGGCTTACAGGTTTTTGTAGTGCCTGTTTGTTGTGCCTCTTCCAACCATTTATGAAGCTTTGGGCGGGAGAGGAGTCCATGTTTGCCTTTAGCGCGGTAATATGCTTTGTGGTATATTTCTTTGTGGATCAGATGAATCAGCTACTTCTTACATATAAAGATGCGGCAGGGATCTGGCATGAGGATAGATTTAGACCGCTTGTTACGGCAATTACAAATTTAATATTAAGCATAATTATGATACAGTTTTGGGGAGTGTATGGAGTTCTTTGGGCAACTGTTATCTCTAAAGTGGTAGTTGGAATGCCTTGGCTGTTTTATAATCTTGCTACAGCTTTGTTTAAGAGAAATATGAAGAGATATATTCTGAGAATGGTAGGGTATGGAATTATAACAGCGGTTGTTTGTGTAATAACTTATTTTGCATGTACAGCGGTTACTGTTGGCGGAATCATAGGACTTGCACTAAAGGCTATAATATGTGTTATTGTATCAAATCTTTTGTTCTTGCTTATTTTCTTTAAAACAAAGGAATTTGAAGATACTAAAAAAATAGTTTTAAGAATACTAAAGAGATAAAATAATAAAGTACTAATTTGGTGGTATTAATTTATTCCAAAAACTGTCGAAATATTTATAAAGAACATTGAAAGTCTGCGATAAATTAAGTATAATTATATAAATATCACTATTTTGGAGGATATATGAGGAATTTGCGCAGATTGGGCACTTTAATGATGGTGTTTACCATGATTTTTATTCTAAGTGCCTGTAATAAAAATGATGACGAGTTGGTGTTGATTACTACAGAGGCTGTTGAGAAAACTACAGAAGTTGCAACTACAGAAGAAGTGACAACAGAAACAGTTAAAACTACAGAGGAATTAACTGATAAAGAAAAGAATATAACATATAAAGATTTATATGATGCCAATAGAGGAGATATACTTTTAGCCGGTGGATTAAGCTATGGTATGAATACTACATACTACGCTCTTGGAGAAGAGTCCTTTACTGAATATCATTTCCTGGGATTTGATAGTCAAGGAATATATTCCCAGGTTTACGAGAATTCAGATGGTTATATAGAAATATTAGATGGAGCTAATAGCTATTGGTATGTAATGGAAGAAGATGAGCTTTCTATTCTTATATATCCTGAACCATTGGTGGCAGCAGCTATAATAGATTCCAATCATAATTCTATGATGTTTGATTTTTCGGAGGGTGAGGATAGTACAGAGATTGTACAGGAAGTATATAAAATAGATGGAAAACTGAAAGTTGAAACCGTATATGGCGATACTGCTGGTGTGAATTATCTGATGGAATATACATTGGATGATAGTTGGAAGGTAGAAGAGATTTTCTGCTATAGTATGGATGGCGAGAAGCTTGCTTACTCTACTGTGGCAACTGCTGACACATATGAAGTGCCAAGTCAGGTTACGAATGCTATGGCTATGGAACAGGGGTATAGAACAATCACAATCAAGTATGTTGATGAGGAAACTCTTGATATGATGTATTACACCCCGGTTGATGTGCCAATCAAGCTTAGTATGGTTGAGTATGGAGCTTACAGTGATGAGGGCTGTACCCAGGAGTGGGTTGAACTTGAGGTGGATGAAAATGGAGTTTACAAGGATGTAACAATATTTATGAAAAAGAATACCAAGGAAGGAGAATGATTATGAGCTTTTTTAACGTATCAAACACATATGACTACATGAATAGCTTTTTTGGAACAACATCTACAAATGCATCATCAGGGTCATCAAATTTCTTAGGCGATTATTACGCTGTGCAGAATGGTTCTTATTATAAGCTTGCTAAGAATTATTACGCTAAAGCAGCCAAGGAAGAGGCAGAGGGTAATAGCGTTGATAAGAAAAGCATAGAGCTTGTAAAGTCTGGCACTCAAGATACTATTAATTCGTTGAATAAGCTGATGGATGAGAGCTTATTTAAGAAGGTTAGTACAACTGATGAGAATGGCAACAAGAGCTACGGCTATGATAAGGAGAAGATTCTCGATAAGTTGAAAGACTTTGTGGATGATTATAACTCAATGGTCAAGGATGCTGGAGAGATGGATGGAGATAACTCCCTTAAGGCAGGCGTTCGATTGGTAGATCAGATGAAGGTTTATAAGTCAGCTTTATCTAAGATAGGTGTAAGTATTGAAAGTGACAATACTTTAAAAATTGACGAGGACGCATTTAGGGATGCAAATATGACAGATGTTAAGAGTTTGTTTACCGGTAACGTTTCTATGGCTAAGAATATTCAGACAAAACTTTTACAGGTATACTCAGCAACTAATTCGGATCTTAATTCTACAGATGGACTTTATTCATCACAGGCAATTAAGAACGTATCCTTAGGAAGTATGTTTGACAGCCTTTCTTAAGGCATATATAATGAATGGGACCTTGAATAGGTCCCATTTGTTGTGTGGAGGATTAATTATGTCTCTTATAAGACTAGATAAGTACTTGGCGGATGCAGGTCAAGGTACCCGCTCTGAAGTGAAGATGAAATTAAAGCAGGGCAAAGTAAAATTAAATGATGTTACTGTAAAAAAACCAGATATAAAAATAAATACCCAAACAGACTGCGTTAGTGTGGACGGTAGAAAACTATCATACCAACAGTTTCAATATTATATGTTGAATAAGCCGGCAGGGGTGGTGTCTGCTACAAAAGATAATAGAGATAAAACTGTTGTGGAGCTTATAGATGGGGACAAACGAAGAGATTTGTTTCCGGTGGGAAGACTTGATAAGGATACGGAAGGATTACTTATTATAACAAATGATGGAACTTTGGCTAACAATTTGTTAGCGCCGGGAAAACACGTTGATAAATGCTATTTTGCTAAGATAGAGGGAGTAGTGACTGAAGCTACAGTTCAGCAATTTAAGGAAGGACTTGATATAGGAGATGATAAGCTTACTGCTCCAGCCACTCTTATAATAGAAGAAAGTGGCGAAGAAAGTCTTGTAAAAGTGATTATTACAGAGGGAAGATATCACCAGATTAAGAGAATGTTTGAAGCTGTAGGGATGAAGGTTGTTTATCTGAAGCGTTTAAGTATGGGGGAGTTAAAGCTAGACTTAAGTTTGAGATTAGGTGAGTATAGGGAGCTTACCCAGCAGGAACTAATGTTGTTAGGAAAAAAATAGAAATATAATAGAAGCAAATATAAAAAAGACAGTGATCATTTGGTATGGAACACAAGGTGATTCCACCAAAGGATACTGTCTTTTATGCGTAATTGTTATACATAAGTCCGCTATAAAGGGACTGAGTGTAAGTGTTGTTTAACTTGTTACCTGCTTTAGGATAGGAGACAATGGTTTTGTTAACATAGGCTATTGGATCAAGTACTAGTCTGTTTGTTGCTTTTTCTATATCTGATGCTATAGATGTATTGTTGCTGAAGAATTCATTAAAACTTCCGCTAACTAAACTTTGAGTGACTTGTTCTTTGTCTATAGTAAGCTTTCCGTCATCTTGTGTAATAATACCGATTTGTTCCATACTTGATTTGTATTTTGATAAAATACCAGATATATCGGTTCCTAAGTTTCTTGTTCCTATCTGAGACTTGGATGTGGATGAAATATCAAGCAAACCATTATATGCTGTTGTGAAGTTTTCAAGTTGAGCTAATGCGTGATTAGAATCAGTTACTAGTCCTACCTTAACAGGGCCGTTAGTTACTTTGTGGAAGTCAAGCTCTATTGCCTGATTAATGGAGATGTGATTAGAACTTGATACATGTTTGTCTCCATTGATGGAAAAACTTGAATTGCTAGGTAGTGACTTTATATTATTAAGTTCAAATAGGTTCACCACATTCTGTCCAGCCCCATCTGGTATAAATGAAAAGTGCAGACCATCATCTGTTGCCGGTCGGCCTGTCTCCGCAGATGTAAACATTATTGCACTGCTACTACCATCTTTGATGAGAGATGCATTGACGCCTATATTTCTATTGTTAATGTAGTTAACCAATTTGCTTTGCACTTCGAGATTTGAGTCGCCCTTGTTAACAGTTATTCCAAAGTGAGCACTGGTATTAAGAGTCTCAAGCGTGAAACGGTGTTCTTTAGGAACTAGTGAAAATTCATTTGAAATCACAAATTTACTCAGATTTACTTGTTCAGTGGCAAGAGATTCTACATCAATATCCAAGCTATCAGGAATATTAGTGGCTCCAGTTTTCTTTAGAGAACCAGATACTGCTGAATTGTCAGATGAGGAAAATATCTTCTTAGAATACATATCATCATCTGGATTTCCAAAACTTTGGATGCTATATCGCAGTGACAAAGCAGATTCCTTGATATTGATTATCTGTTCTTGTTTGTTATCTGACAAAGAAAGCATATAAAGTGGTGATGACTTATTGTACTGCGCCATCTTGGTGTATATGGCCTTTAGTTCAGAGGACTTATGTGTAGTTGTGCGTTTTTTAGGAACCGTGTTAGTACCCAAATGATTGTAAATATTACTATTAACTTTCATATAATTCCTCCTTCCTTGGATTAATTTAAATTCCTTTTTTAGCCTACTTTCCCAGTGTTACTTTATAGTTATATTAATTATATTATATTTATTTACTACAGTCTATATATTTTTAATATGTATTTTTTACAAATTTTTTCTTCTATAATAATGCAATTGACACAAAAAAGTGCTACTATATTTGAAAATAGCCAGCTTAGACGGAGAAAATATGACAAAACCTTCATATTTTGCTTGACTTATGGGGATGCATTTGATATTCTATACCTTGCGATGGAAGAAGGTCTTTTTTTTATGCCTTAAAATCAGTAATTTAAAATGGAGGTGGATAGTTGTGCGTGTTAAAATAACATTGGCATGTCAGGATTGTAAACAGCGTAATTACAATATGACAAAGGATAAGAAAACGCATCCGGACAGAATGGAAACTAAGAAGTATTGTAAGTTCTGTAAGGCGCATACAAATCATAAGGAAACAAAGTAGTCGGCATTATTTATGTTCTCGAATTTAGAGAACAAGAAGGAGTAAGAATATGTCAAAGAACGAAAAGACATCATCACCTTCTTTGAAGAGAAGCTGGTTTCAGGAGTTAAAGGCAGAGTTCGCTAAGATTACTTGGCCAACAAAGAGTGCTTTAGCTAAGAAGTCAACTGTTGCATTAATAGTATCTATTATAGTAGGTCTTATTATTGCAGGCGTAGACTGGGTACTGAAATTCGGACTTGACTTTATTATAGGATAAGGTGGGTGAGAACATGTCAGAGATTCTAGAGAATGATGCTACTAATAGCGTAGCAACTGAGGAGCAGGTTGCACCACAGGGCGAGGCTAGATGGTATGTAGCTCATACCTACTCGGGTTATGAGAACAAAGTTAAGACTGATATCGAGAACACCATTAAGAACAGAAAGCTTCATGATCAGATTCTTGAGGTTGCAGTGCCTGTACAGGAAGTTGTAGAGACCAAGAGCAACGGAACAAAGAAGACTGTTCTTAAGAAGTTGTTTCCAGGATATGTATTAATCAATATGTATATGAATGATGTTACATGGTATGTGGTTCGTAACACAAGAGGTGTAACAGGGTTTGTTGGGCCAGAATCAAAGCCAGTTCCCCTTACAGAGGCAGAGATGCGTACTATGGGAATTAATGTACAGACACCTGCTATTGCAACTATAGATGCAGAAGTGGGAGAAGTGATAAAGGTTATTACTGGTGCGTGGGAAGGCAGCGTTGGTGAGATAAAAGCAATCAACGATAGCAAGCAGACAGTTACAATTGAAGTAGATATTTTTGGACGTGCTACTTCTGTAGAAATTGGTTTCACAGATATTCAGAAGATGTAAGTTTAAGTGGAAGGGTATCCCCCGTTAAAACCACAATATTTTTAGGAGGTACGCTATAATGGCGAAAAAAGTAGAAGGATATATTAAATTACAGATACCTGCAGGAAAGGCAACTCCTGCACCACCAGTTGGTCCAGCACTTGGAC
>SVEI01000026.1 GCA_015057445.1 Lachnospiraceae bacterium
CTTTCACCCTTCTTAACTACTACTATCTGTATTCCTTCCAGTCTCTTTCCGAAGCCTGCTGTTCCTGCTGGCGCACCATTTGACGCCCATCCAAGCCAGCCATAGGACTGTGCATGAACTCTGTAATACACATCATAAAGTTCTGCATGCTCACCTGTAAGCTTTATCATAATAGCTTCAAGACGCTTTGCCTCACCCTCTGTACCATTCATGTCACCGTCTGCTGACCATGGCAACCAGCCATAGCTTTGACAGTGTGTAGTATACTGGATTCCAAGGTCCAAATCCTCACATGTAGTAGTTGGCTCAACTACTATGTTTATACCCTCAAGTCTCTTTGCAAGACCAGATGTACCTGACATAGTTCCATTTGACTTCCAGGTCTTAATGTCATTTTCCTTACCTTCCCAACCAAAGGTCTGGATATGAGTACGATAGGAAACCTTTATGGCTGGAGCTTCAAATCTCTTATATACTTTCACAACACAGCTAGAGCTAATATCTGTATTTCCATCTGATGTTGCAGTAACAACTGTCTCGCCTATATTTACCGCTGTCACTAAACCATTTTCATCAACTGTGGCAATATCTTCGTTGTCAGATGTCCATGTGACAGTATCTATCATTATATCATCTGGAGAAACAAGAGCCGTAAGTTGTTTTGTTTCCTTTTCATCTAACACAAGAGAAACTTCTGTAGAATCTATAGATACAGACTCAACCACACTGTATGTTTTAACGATTAATGGTTCACTGAGTTCGCTTTGATAATAATAATCATCACCAGGAACCATTGCATATACACTATACTCTGTTCCCGATTTTAGCCCTGTGAACACATTGCTCTCTTGCCAATCTATACCATCTAAGGAGTATATACAATCACTTAGAACTTCAACAGATATAGAATTCTCTGTTCTTGATACTAATACTGGTATGTCAGGTGCTGGAAATCTGTCCTTTACTATTACCTCACATGTATCCACCTTACTTCCATCTACGGATTCAACTGTGACTGTAACTCTTCCTGCTTTAAGTCCTGTTACAATTCCATCTTCACTTACTCCTAGCACACTATCATCATTTCCATACCAAACAACATCCTTAACCGTTGCATCATCGGGATATACATTTGAAAACAGTTGGAGTTTTTCACCTACTCCTATAGTATATGAATCCTCCTCTATCTCTACAGACTCCACAGGTATAACATCTGTAAATGCCTTAATTCTCACATTTGCCTCGTACATTGAATAACTATCTACCCATGAATTTCCATCTGTACTGTAATAGCTCTGTCCTGCAGCACCAGAAGACACACACTTCATAGACGCAGAAGAACCTACAGAGTAAGTTGTGGAAGCATCTGCAAATATAGTAGCACCCACACCATCGTACCTATCTGTAGTAACTGTATTGCTAACAACTACAGAAAACTTGTCACCTTCTTCAAGGATAACACTTTCATCTAATTTTACTGTATGATATCCTGCATATGGCTGAAATCCTTCTATTGCCTCTGTTAATAAAGGGTCTCCTATAGGAGTTCCACTGGCTGTGACTTCATACACCTGAATAGTGTACTCCATATTAGGAAGAGTTGTATAAAATCCTACTGCCTCTAATACCTGTCTTTCGTTTTGGGCAGTAAAAACATTTGCAGCATAAATGGTATCTTCGCTTCCACTTATTTCTGAAAGCGCATATGAACCATCATACTGATAATTGTATTTGTAATTATCTGTACTCTCAAAATCATAAGCTGTGGCAACATTGTAGCTTCCATACTGGTCTATATATAGTAAACTGGTATCGTAATATGATACCCAAAAATACCCTTCATTATTATATGGATAGTCAGTACCATAGCTATTCTTAACCAACCAGCCTCCATCACCTTCAGGAGTATATTTTGTTCCTCCAGAAGTTGTTATGGAAAACTTGTCTGCTGGAATACTATCATCCCAACCCACCAATGATATTTCATGATTCTGGGAATATCCGTCATAGTTATAGAAGAACCAATCTGTTGTACTTCCCAATGTTTCTTCCTCTAAATAAAAATCATTATAGTACAGCGATGAATCCAAGCTTCCGTATTCCATAATCATCTGTTTTACGCTTTCTGTATCTGACAATGAAACCCAATATGCATTCTGTAAATGTGCCACACAGGATTCGTACGCATAGCTTTCATCAACCGATGTTACACCATAATATTTACTTGATATATCATCATAATCCATAACATTTTCATCAGCTGGAGCAATCCAACTTGACAGTGACATAGTGGTAAAATAGTTATTTCCACCTATGCTCAAATAATCTATTCCTGACAAAACAACCTTATCACCTGTGGTTCCACCTAAAGGGTCAGCCACTCTGTTGAAAGTAAAAAAGGCAAACTGTGCCTCCGAGTAATCTGGGTTTGAATTTCTACCATTAATTATGGCATCACTCTCTGCAGAACTCATTGCAGCAAATGACCAGCAAGTTCCATAACTACCCTGATCCTTAACTTCAGACACACGATTATAGTCCCTCGCATCATAGCTAACAGGAAGGGTACTGCTTCCATGTAATCCCACAGCTCCATTATCCAATATGGCAATATCTTCTTGAGCCGCAGGAACACTGTATTCCACAGATATATGTCCGTAGTTTTCCCCATCACTTTCCACAGTATCATGCTCAATTATTGTAAAATCCTCTTCAGTTTCCTTAGCATGTATATTTTGGTTGCTAATCATTCCCACTCCAAGAGCTAAAATAAGTAATCCACTTAGTAACTTTTTCCTCATACGCAACACCACCTTATTATTCTATCTGTCATAATTATAACTTTATTCATAATATGATATAAAACATTGCTAAAATTCACTTATTTTTTGCAAAAATAAACACATATGTATTTTACCATAATCTTATGTTTTAGTCATTAAAAAAAGGGATATAAGGCCTAATAATTCGCCCTATATCCCTTTTGATTTATTATGTTATTTTTCTACATATGCCTCATCTTTTACAGATGTTATTTCTTTATAGGTATTAGCCGGAGCACTCTCTCCCTTAGGTACTATTACTATCTGTATTCCCTCAAGTCTCTTACCATATCCCGCTGTTCCTGCTGGTGCACCATTTGATGCCCATCCAAGCCAGCCGTAAGATTGAGCGTGAACTCTGTAGTAAATGTCATAGTGGTCAGCCATCTCACCTGTAAGGGTTATGCAGATTGCTTCAAGACGCTTCGCCTCTCCACTGGTACCTGCCATATCTCCATCCTGTTTCCAGGTTGTAGGATCATCTAAGTCTGCACCCTGCCATGCATAGGTCTGAACATGAGTACAGTAAGCTATTCCACCATCATAATCCCTGTTAGTAAGATTAATCTCTATACCCTCAAGTCTCTTTGCAAGTCCTGAAGTACCTGACATCTGTCCATTGTACTTCCATCCCTGCCAGCCAAATGACTGTACATGAGTGCGATATGCCACGTTTACATCTTCTGCACCAGGCACAACTGGGTTAGTATTGCTGGTTGAAGGATAGTTAACAATAGGAGATTCTCCTGCCTTTGCCTCGAATGGGCTGGTTGTCTTTGATACAATATTCTCCATATTCTTATCAAAGCTTTCACCCTTCTTAACTACTACTATCTGTATTCCTTCAAGTCTCTTTCCGTAGCCTGCTGTTCCTGCTGGTGCACCATTTGATGCCCATCCAAGCCAGCCATAGGACTGTGCGTGAACTCTATAATATACATCATAAAGTTCTGCATGCTCACCTGTAAGCTTTATCATAATGGCTTCAAGACGCTTTGCCTCACCTTCTGTACCATTCATGTCACCGTCTGCTGACCATGGCAACCAGCCATAGCTTTGACAGTGTGTAGTGTACTGGATTCCAAGGTCTAAATCCTCACATGTAGTAGTTGGCTCAACTACTATATTTATACCCTCAAGTCTCTTTGCAAGACCAGATGTACCTGACATGGTTCCATTTGACTTCCAGGTCTTGATGTCGTCCTCCTTGCCTTCCCATCCAAAAGTCTGGATGTGAGTACGGTAGGAAACCTTTATGTCTGGTGCTTCAAATACCTGTGAATCACCCTCTTCTCCATCGTTGCTTCCACCTGTATTTCCACTATCACCACCTGTTGTGCCACCTGTTGTGCCACCTGTGGTTCCACTGTCTCCACCTGTAGCTTCTTTGTTTGTAGTCACCACAAGACCTTCACTCTTATCGCTCTCTAACCAATATCCGTTTGCAACCTTCTTAACATAGAATGTATACTGTGTATCAGGAGTAAGTCCTGTAAATACATTTGAACTCTGCCAATTAACACCATCCTTTGAATACTGACATCCAGTAATCTTATTTAAAGTTACTGCTGTTGTGGTCTTAGACGCCAAAGTTGGCGCTGATGGTTTGTCATATTTTTTATAAACGGAAAGCTTTATTGTATCCTTAAATCCACCATCAACAGAAGTTGCAGTTATCTCTGTATATCCTGGTGTCAAAGCAACTAGCTTACCTTCACTATCAATTGTTGCGACATTCTTATTGCTTGATGCATAAACAATAGACTTATTAGTTGCATCAGCAGGTGTTACTGCTGCTATAAAACTCCAAGAACTTGACTCCCCTATAGTTATAGAGCAAGATTCAGAAAGCTTATCATCGAAGGCTATACCCGTTACAGGAACTGCCTGTACACCCTCTGGAATAGTACTAACCTTAATGGTTGCCACCTCTCCGGCACGTATATTATTATCCTCATCCGCCTTTATTCTTACCTCAAATGTATATTCCTTACCAGCCTCTAGACCTGTGAATACATTTGAATCCTGCCACTGACCATCTGGTGCTATTCTATACTCGCATCCTTCTTGTGGTGTAAGAATTATTGTGTCTGAAGTTGGTGTTGTGCTTGTACTAGGAGACTCTTCTGGCACATCTGGTGTCTTCCAAACGATTACAGCACAAGTTGTACTTGGTTTTTTAGTTCCTTCATTAACCTTTGCAGTTATTGTAGCTTCACCTGGTCCTACTGCAGTTACCTTACCATTTGCGTCAACTGTGGCAACCTTGTTATTAGATGTTGTCCAGGTTATATTCTTATAGGTAGAATCAGAAGGAGAAACAGTAGCAGTTAAGGTTGCTGTAGTTATCTCATTTGCTCCACCCATCTCAAAATTAAGCTCTGTCTTGTCTAAAGTCACTTCGTTTGCATCAACTGGTTGTGTCTTATATGTTGCAGCCACACTTGATGGACTTTCATAATAATATCCAGACGCTGCTCTCTTTTGATAAAATGTATACTCTGTGTTAGGCTTAAGATTCTTAAATTCATAGCTACTAGTCCACTCTCCACCTTCTATGCGGTAAAGGTAGCCTGACTTTTGAACTAGGTTTATACTATATGGTCCATAGGCTCCTAACTGTGGCGCAGCCGGAGTATCATAAGGGCCGTATACCTCTACTGTACAAGACGCAGTCTTTGCTCCATCATTAGTTGTTACTGTTATAGTTGTACTTCCTGGCTTTATTCCCTTTACATTTCCAGATGTATCAACAGTTGCGATTGTTGAATCATCTGATTTCCATGTGTATGTTTTATTTGTAGCATTATTTGGCTCAACTGTAGCAGTCAGCTTCTTGGTATTGTTAACATCAACCTTAATATTAGTTTCACTAAGACTAATTCCTGTTACTACCACATTTGTGTCGCCACCTGTTGTTCCACTGTCCACATGATAGTTTGTATCCACATATTGATTTGTTGTATCAGCAGTATAATCCTCGTAGATTGCAGCTGCTGCCGCAACAAGTGTAGCATTATAATCTATGGCAACCTCGTTGCACACGTAATCACTAGCTGAATCAGTATAGGTTCCGTCATCTATCTGTCCTCCAACTAAAGCTCCTAATAATACATACTTCTGAGCTGTAGTTCCTTTGTCTCCACCAGTATAACCTGATGCAGCTCTATGATGTGGATACTTTGAACCATAATCGTTATATCCAACCACGAAGCACTGCTTAGCCGCGTTATTACCAAGAAGATACTTCATCTGTCCCTCTGCCCAATTTCTGTAGGTATCTGTGTTAGTTAACTTGTCATACATCAATCCAGCGTACTGCATAGATGTATTGTATCTAGCAGAACCCCACTTTTGCATACACACGTATCCGCCGTATGTATCCTTTCCGTTTGCCTGTCCCATTAAGGTTTGAAGCTTGCTTGAATCTCCAGCATAGTATGCTACTGCTGGACCAACATTATCCCAGCTAAGTGGCCAATATGGCTTCATAGATGTATCATCGTTCTTATAGCTGTCATACTCTGTCTTGTATGTAGAATCGCCTGTTATCTGATATAAAAGCAATGCGGCTAAACAGTAATCGTCCTTCCAATTATTCGGATCAGAGATTGGATAGAATGAAGATGCAGTTGCCCCCATTGACTTTGAGTTATTCTTTGCATAGGTAAAAAGCTTCTTAGCTGTATCTAAATACTTATCTCCACCAAAGTTCTTATACTGCATAGCAAGTGCCGCTGCAGAAAGCGAAACTATATCAGTATGTGGTGCTGATGAGCTTGAGAAATAAGCTGTTCTATTATTCTGTGGTTGGTCTTCTGGGGCTCCCCAGTAACCGTGGTCATAACCTGCGCCACCATTTCCAACCTGCACACAGAATGCTTCTACTGATGTTCCTTCAGAATTTAAAACTGTACAATTCACCAGATAATCTGCGAAATGTGTTGTAATAGTTTCAAGATGCTCCTCCTGCTTTGCTGCTACATAAGCTGACTTATTAGTGTCATAGCTCATACCAAGTACAAATGCAGCGTAAGCTTCTGGAAGACCAAACTTCACATGGTCTCCAGCATCATGGAAACCACCTGTAAGATCAACATTTACAACTGTTCCATCACTTCTTGTATATGTATATTTGTCATAAGTGTGACAATCATTTCTCCAGCTGTGAAGAGATTTTTCAGTAACCTCATCGCCACACATATTTGCATCATAGAAATAAAGTGAATACTGGAGTAGCTTTGCATAATTATAATCTATATCATCATAGTTATAGTCTGTTAAATTTCCTGATGGAATGGTTACTGAACCAGAATTACCACCTTCTCCTGAACCACCAGTCGAAACTGTCTCTGAAGAGAACTTTACAGAATTGATAGTGTAGGTAACAGTTGAGCCTGCATCTAAATTAGCAAACTGCAGTCCAAGCTTACTTACCTTAGATCCTCCACCCCAATCAAGTCCAGCAATATTCATGGTATTAACCATAGTTCCAGAAGTTGTCATATTGGCCCAGTTATCAGTCTGCCATGTACTACCACCTGCATTAGACATAAAGAATAGCATTGCTCCAGGGTATTCCATAGATGATGTATAACTTGTAACAGAATACTCTATAGTTAAGCTATTTATCCCAAGAGCGTCCCATTCTGTTTTCTCGTCCATATCACTTGGAAGATTAAATAAAATCTCTATCACCGCTCCACCACCATCTGTGTTTGCCCCCGAGGTAGTGCCACTCATAGTGATATAGCTAGACAGGTCTATCTCGGTCGCCGCCCTCGGTGTTACCTTTGGAATATTCACTCCTGCAATTACCAGCACAAATGCCAGCAATATAGCAAATACTCTTTTCATCATACGCTTCTTGTTCATTTTTACCTCCTTATTCTTCCTTGGTTTACTCTCCAATTAGTGTTACCACTGTCTTATCATGTCCCATAGCATCTAATATTTTTCCGAACAAATCTGATGTCTTAATCCTTAAGCTTGATGTATTCACACAAGGGTGACATCCCACATACTCGCCCTTTAAAACATCCTCATCAACAAGTAGCTTAACTGCTTTTTCCTTGTCATTCATAAGTCCCATAATGCTTACCGCACCAGGAGTTATATCAAGAAATTTCTCCATGTGCTCTGGTCCTGCGAAGGATAGTCTGGCACTATTTATCTGACTTGATATCTCCTTTGTCTTAAATGGCTTATCCCCTGGCATCATCAGCAGATAAAAGGCTGTCTGCTGCCTATTGCATAAAAATAAATTTTTGCATATGGTAGCTTCTAAGACTTCATCTATGGCCTTGCAAATCTCCATGTTATCTGCTGTCTCATGATCCACTCTCATGTACTCTATACCTAGACTGTCTAGGAAGTCATAGACTCTTATTTCTTTATCTAATCTACCCTCCAAATTAGTGGGTCTTCCCTTCACTAATTCCATATCCACCTCCAAAAAATAACTCTAACTTTTATTTTATCACGAAATTATGTGCCATTCAATGAATTCTAACTTTTAATAATAAAAAACGGTTACCTAAGTATACACCTAGGTAACCGTGAAAATGTATCGTTTATTACTTTGCTACATATGGATTTGGTGTCACGGACGTGATATCCATATAGGTATTAGCCGGAGCACTCTCTCCCTTAGGTACTATTACTATCTGAATTCCCTCAAGTCTCTTACCATATCCCGCTGTTCCTGCTGGTGCACCATTTGATGCCCATCCAAGCCAGCCATAAGATTGAGCGTGAACTCTGTAGTAAATGTCATAGTGGTCAGCCATCTCACCTGTAAGGGTGATACAGATTGCTTCAAGACGCTTCGCCTCTCCACTGGTACCTGCCATCTCACCGTCCTGCTTCCAAGTTGTAGGATCATCTAAGTCTGCACCCTGCCATGCATAGGTCTGAACGTGAGTACAGTAAGCTATTCCACCATCATAATCCTTGTTAGTAAGATTAATCTCTATACCCTCAAGTCTCTTTGCAAGTCCTGATGTACCTGACATCTGTCCATTGTACTTCCATCCCTGCCAGCCAAATGACTGTACATGAGTGCGGTATGCCACGTTTACATCTTCTGCACCAGGCACAACAGGGTTAGTATTGCTGGTTGAAGGATAGTTAACGATAGGTGATTCTCCTGCCTTTGCCTCGAATGGGCTGGTTGTCTTTGATACAATATTATCCATATTCTTATCAAAGCTTTCACCCTTCTTAACTACTACTATCTGTATTCCTTCCAGTCTCTTTCCGAAGCCTGCTGTTCCTGCTGGCGCACCATTTGATGCCCATCCAAGCCAGCCATAGGACTGTGCATGAACTCTGTAATACACATCATAAAGATCTGCATGCTCACCTGTAAGCTTTATCATAATAGCTTCAAGACGCTTTGCCTCTCCTTCTGTACCATTCATGTCACCGTCTGCTGACCATGGCAACCAGCCATAGCTTTGACAGTGTGTAGTGTACTGGATTCCAAGGTCTAAATCCTCACATGTAGTAGTTGGCTCAACTACTATGTTTATACCCTCAAGTCTCTTTGCAAGACCAGATGTACCTGACATGGTTCCATTTGACTTCCAAGTCTTAATGTCATCTTCCTTACCTTCCCATCCAAAGGTCTGGATATGAGTACGGTAGGAAACCTTTATAGCTGGTGCTTCAAATACTTCCGAACCACCATTTCCACCAGTATTACCAG
The DNA here is from genome assembly GCA_015057445.1 of Lachnospiraceae bacterium. Taxonomy (GTDB): domain Bacteria; phylum Bacillota; class Clostridia; order Lachnospirales; family Lachnospiraceae; genus Coprococcus_C. The sequence continues at coordinate 9,532 of SVEI01000026.1, forward strand.
AATCACCACTTGTACTTTGCTTATCTGTTGTTACTGTAAGTCCAGCACTCTTATCGCTCTCTAACCAATATCCATTAGCAGTCTTCTTTACATAGAAGGTATACTGTGTATCAGGTGTAAGTCCTGTAAATACATTTGAACTCTGCCAATTAACACCATCCTTTGAATACTGACAACCAGTCACCTTATTTAAAGTTACTGCTGTTGTGGTCTTAGACGCCAAAGTTGGCGCTGATGGTTTTTCATATTTTTTATAAACGGAAAGCTTTATTGTATCCTTAAATCCACCATCAACAGAAGTTGCAGTTATCTCTGTATATCCTGGTGTCAAAGCAACTAGCTTACCTTCACTATCAATTGTTGCAACATTCTTATTGCTTGATGCATATGTAATAAACTGATTGGTTGCATTACTAGGCATTACTTTTGCCGTAAAACTCCAAGAGTTTGATTCTCCTATAGTTATAGAGCAAGATTCTGAAAGCTTAGCATCAAATGCTATACCTGTTACTAAAACTACTGGTTCACCTTCTGCAACGGTACTAACCTTGATAGTAACAACTTGACTTGGATTTACGTTATTATCCAAATCCCCTTTGACTCTAATCTCAAATGTATACTCTACGCCATCATCAAGTCCTGTAAATTCATTTGAATCCTGCCACTGTCCATCTGGAGCAATTCTGTATTCACAATTTTCGTAAGGAGTTAAAATTATAGTATCTTCAGTAGGTGCTACACTAACAGTTGGTGTTTGGGTAGGTACCTCTGGTGTCTTCCATACACTTATTTCACAAGTATCCACTGGTGAATTATTCCTTCCATCGTTCACCATTACCGTTATTGTAGCCGTTCCCGGTCCTACTGCTTTTACATTACCTAACGTATCAACTGTAACCACTGATGAATCTGAGGAAGTATATTTTACAGACTTTACAGTTGTGTCACTTGGAAGAACTGTAGCCACAAGCTTATCAGAAATTAACTCGTTATCCCCACCTATCTCAAGCTCTATGGACTCGTAGTTAAGAGAAATTGCTGTAGCCCATACCTTGTCAGTTGTAACTTTGGTAACTGGACTTATATCACTCTCCAAATAATATCCATTGACAGGTCTCTTTGCGTAAAATGTATAATCTTTGTTAGGTGTAAGTCCACTAAATGTAGTGCTTGTTTGCCAGGTCGTTCCATCTTTCGAGTATACGCATCCCGAAATCTCTTCAAGAGTTACAGTATAAGCACTTACACTGGCTACTGTAGGTGCCTCAGGTGTAGCTTGTTTTTGATATACCTTCACTGTACACGTTGCTGTCTTTGTTATATCACTATTTGATGTAACTGTTATCTTAGCTTCTCCCACTCCTACTGTAGTCACCAAACCTGATGTGCTTACAGTTGCAACCTTAGAATCCGAAGTAGTCCACTTCACTGTTTTATCGGTTGCATTAGTAGGCGCAATTGTTGCGGTTAAAGTAAGTATGTCTCCTACATTTAAGGTTGACTGCGTTTTATCCAAAGAAACCTTTGTCACAGCAACTGGTTTTATAGTAAAATACGTCACTATACTTCCGCTATAATTACCTTTTCCTGTCACGGTAACCTTTGCAGTACCTGGGTTAATGTTGTTCTCGTAAACAACATCATAGTTCGACGATGAAAAATATCCTCCGCTGGCTGTCTTAACCGTTACACTAGGCGTCTTCGCTGTTCCATCTGCTGTATAAGCTGTTGTACCCAAGGTAACACTGTAGCCACTAATATCTATAGGTATAATCTTATATGTCATAACCTTAGTACCTGAAAATAATCCATTTCCAGTTATAGTCATAGTAGCAGTACCGGCATTCTTATGATCGGCATAAGTTATGGTGTAGTCATTACTATTCAAGGTTATTCCATCATATGTAATAGTCATGTTTTGTGTCTGATTATAGCCGTTATAAATTTTATCAACAGGAGCTTCGAATGTAGCATCATTTATATCTAAAGCACCTTCGGCTCCAACTCTGAAAACATATTCCTTGTATAGAGATGGATTGTATTTTGGTCTAGCTGTAATCTTAACAATTCCTGTTCCCACACAGTTGAGCGTATAATTTGTTCCACTCTTACTTATGGTTATCACATTCTCATCAGAAGACATCACCTCCATCTCTGACATATCATATGTTCCTTCCATATCAAGCCAACAGGTTACTGCTTCTCCCACGTCATATAAGCTGTCATAATAGCTATAATAGTATCCTGTTGATGTTGACAATCTCCACCAACAATTAAATTCCGTTGGTACTGTCACAGTAGTGCTATCACCACATTTCACACAGGTTTTACTAATAGTTCCATCTGTAACAACAGTTCCATACTGATGGTTATGTCCTGTAATAACATTTTGCACAGAACTTGCCATAGTTGTGGTATTAATACTATAAAATGTTGTATTCTCCTCGTCTCTCACATACCAGATAAGCTTTCCTGTGGAAAGTATAGGCTTACAGTCTGATAAATCACCTGATACACTATATATAGAACCTACCGGCTTTCCATTTCCATCAATCTTTGTGTAATACACCTTATCCCCTTTATGCCATAGAAGCATATAAGAGTTTGTTCCTATCTTGGTCATATGTGGTGTAGAAGTTATCTCATCGCCAGGAGTATAATCAGTAATCTTGTTATATGTAACAGCACTGGTGCTTTTATTCATACTAAGCACGAATATATTTCTACCCTCATAATAACCTGATGTAGATAGTGTCTCTGTGTTTATATCCTGATTTCCAGCCACAAGATAAGCTGTGTCAGATATTTCAAATGCACCGATTGATGCACCGGTATAATTGTAATTTGTAGTATCAGCAAAGGTTAACAAGTCTGTATTAACACAAGGATTACTGTATGTAGGTGTAAATGTACCACCAGTCACATCCTTTGGATACTTCAATAAAATTATAGAACGCGGATTTGCATCACCATGATCTACAGCCACAATTTTATTGTTCTCTATCTCTATAAACTGGTTAAATGAGTGACTTATATATCCATAATCAGAATTCATAACCTTCGTATACGAATCAGTTACTGTCATAGTTGACATCTTAACCTGTATAGTTACATTTGCCTGATGGCCAGAATACATCTCATGGGCTGTACGTATAAGAAGGTAGTCTCCCACAGTTGTCATTCTTGCAGAACCAGCATCAAATGGATACATTGTATTTGCACCAAACAAACTACAGTGAGCTATCTTATTCCAGCTCTTGTCATATTTTGTAAGTCTAAATACTTCTACATTATCATCACACTCTGTGTTATTCTGACCGGTCAAAAGATAATAATTTGAATCAGTTTCATAAAATGCACCAAATAATGGTAATTCCAAAGAAATTTCCTTGTTGCTCAGGAAATTATAGCTTGTATCAAAATACTGAACTGAGATAGCTGCAGAATTATATATTTTTTCAACCAGCATATAATTACCATTAGAGCACGTTGTCATATAGGAATAAACTGGTTTTGACCACTTTGCGTAATCCTGATCTTCTACATTATCCCCTGTATATTCAACACAGGGCGCTGTTGCTGCTTTTAAATTATTGCTACCATCATCAAGAAATACTGCTAATGCACATAAAACTAAACCAAAAGCCAACACTATTACTCTAGGAAATAAGCTTTCTCTTCTCATATATTCCTCCTTTGTGTACTTGTTAATCTGCATAAATTCTGTCCTTAAAACCACTTACCCTAGATTATATCATTTTATGGTTATATTTACTATATTTTTATAAAAAGAAAGAGCTCCAAAGGTATGGCACTTCACCCTCGGAACTCTTCCCTATGTTAATATTAAATCACTTGCTTTTTTGCTTAATTAGAAGTTCATCTTAACATCTGCTCTCTTGCCCTCTGATGCCTCGAAGAATGGCTTCTGAACTGCACCCATAGCACCTGCAACGATGCTGTTAGGGAATACAACAATCTTAGCATTGTATGCGTTAACGTTTGCATTGTAAAGACGTCTAGCTGCCTGAAGATGCTCCTCAACATCTGTAATAGCTGCCTGAAGCTGTAAGAAGTTGTTGCTTGACTTAAGCTCTGGATAGCTCTCTGCAAGAAGACTAATCTTACCAAATGCTTCATCCATAGTTCTGTTAGCCTGATTCATCTCATTCATAGACATTCCTCTACGAAGTGCGATAACCTCAGAGAGAACCTCCTTCTCATGCTTCTGGTAACCCTTAACTACATCAAGCATCTTTGTAAGCACATCGTATCTCTTCTCAAGAGCAACCTCAATACTTGAGTTACCCTCCTGAACTTTAAGATCAAGTGTCTTGATACTATTGCTAGTACCGATGTACCACAATGCTATTACCACTACAATTCCTATTATTACATATACTGCTGTCATTTTAATTTCCTCCTTATAATTAAATGCTTTTGTTAATAGTTATTATATTAAGGTCTTTTTTAAGACTCTTATTGTTTTAGTGTAAAGCCAAATTTACTTTCTGTTGGCTGTTGGTTAAATTGTGTATTTTGTTGCTGACCATACATCTGGTTATTCATCTGTGCTGTTTGCATACTTGCTTTCATATTAAGCTCAGCTATAGGATCAACGATTCCACCATTTCTTCGCATCTGCTCATCTCTTGCAGTCTGATCAAGCTTTAAGGTTTTTACTATATCAACTATAACTCTTGTATCATTCTTAACCTTTTCCACTTCCTGAGCATATACAAGTGGTCTATTCATATTTGCATCAAATGCGGACTTGCCTCCGTAATTGATTCCAATATAAAGCTTGTTATTAGCAAAATGTAGTCCCACACTCTTTGCTTTCTGAAGTATATTATCTACACATTCCATCATATGTGGTGTAAGTATATAGAATGCATCTATTTCTCTTGCTGCCTTAATTTTGAATCTCTTATTAAATGCTTCATTCTCCATCATTACTTTCTCATATTTCATACCCAAACCATGTCCTGGGTACTGATAATTTTTGGAGAATAACAGTGTAGAAACATTTCCATCTAAAGGACAGTCAAATTCAAATAATCTACCACTGAAATGTATATATGTATGCTTGTTCTTGCCACTTCCAGTTTCTCTCTTAACCACCACGTCGGATTGTCTAAAATGAACTCCATCATAATAGCCTTCTATGTAATCTTCTGAAGAAAATCTGTTACCCATCTGAACAACACCAGTTTTGGCAACGTCATATTCTGAAAAACCATGAAATGGATCATATGTTACATTTCCTAGAATTTCTTTGAGAGCTCCTACCACAAAAGTCTCCTTGTAAATTCTTTGAAATTCTTTTTTTTCCTTACTTACTTTGGTAGCACATACTACCATTCCTATCATAGCTCCAAAAAATATTAGTGGCCCTAAAGCACTTGTTGCGTATCCAAAATATCCAAAAAACAAAGCAAAGAATATAACTAGCGGAACAATCGTTTTTATCTGAATACTTTTCCTTCTTTGCTCCAGGTCCCTCATTATATCAATTGTACTCATCCTAATTTCCCCCTATTAAAAGTCCATACACACTCTATTCTTAGTATATGGTCTTACCTTCTCATCTGCCACTTTTACATGTTCTGGGTGAACTGCGTAAGCTTTGAGAGCATCTTCACTTTCAAATGTAGAATCAAGCATTACATCCGCATTTGAAGATGGAAGAAAATCAGTCTGAACATGAATTTCTGTAAGTCCTGGAACCTTACCCAGAAGACCTTCTAAACCTTCCTTAATTCCCTTTCTTACATCAACCTTCTCATCTTCTGAAAGTTCATCCTTTAACTGCCACAAAATAATATGCTTAATCATAAAACCTCCCCGGATTTTCATCCTTTAACTTGAAATCATTTTAACACAGCTTTTTTTTGTTTGATACACAAAAAATCACACATTAGAATTTTTTTGAGCATTTTAAAGTTCATTAACTACACGATAAACATTTTATGTGATTTTGTCACAACTAGTAAGCTATATCCGTATGAATTATATACCATTTTTCTACCATTTTCTACATAGATTTACAATTTGCTACATATATATAGAAAAAACTCTTTTCTTTTTGGTTAATTTTTTTCCAAAAAACCTTAAAAAATCACTTGTTATTTTCTTCAATTTCTATATAATATTATGAGAATATAAGGAGGACATAACTATGCCAAAAAGAACAGATATTAATAAGATACTCATTATTGGTTCCGGTCCTATCATAATTGGACAGGCATGTGAATTTGACTATTCAGGTACCCAGGCTTGTAAGGCACTCCGTAAGCTTGGTTATGAAATTGTTTTAGTTAATTCAAATCCTGCAACTATTATGACTGATCCAGAAACTGCTGATGTTACTTACATTGAGCCACTTAATGTAGACAGACTTGAGCAGATTATTAAGAAGGAGCGTCCAGATGCACTTCTTCCAAACTTAGGAGGACAGTCAGGTTTAAATCTTTGTGAAGAGTTAAACAAGGCGGGAGTTTTAGATAAATACAATGTACAGGTTATAGGTGTACAGGTTGACGCCATCGAGCGTGGAGAGGATAGAATCGAGTTTAAGAAGGCTATGGATGCTCTTGGAATTGAGATGGCTAGAAGTGAGGTTGCCTACACTGTTGAGGAGGCACTTGCTATTGCAGACAGACTTAACTACCCTGTAGTTCTTCGTCCAGCATACACTATGGGTGGTGCCGGCGGTGGTCTGGTATATAATAAGGAAGAATTAAAGACTGTATGTGCTAGAGGTCTTCAGGCTTCACTTGTTGGACAGGTTCTCGTAGAGGAGTCAATCCTTGGTTGGGAAGAGCTTGAGCTTGAGATTGTTCGTGATGCAGAGGGTAATATGATTACTGTTTGCTTTATCGAGAACATTGACCCTCTTGGTGTTCATACAGGAGATTCATTCTGTTCAGCTCCAATGCTTACAATTTCTGAGGATTGTCAGAAGAGACTTCAGGAGCAGGCATATAAGATAGTAGAGTCTGTAGAGGTTATCGGTGGTACTAACGTACAGTTCGCTCATGACCCAGTATCAGACAGAATTATTGTTATCGAGATTAACCCTCGTACTTCTCGTTCATCTGCACTTGCATCTAAGGCAACAGGTTTCCCTATCGCTTTAGTTTCAGCTATGCTTGCAGCAGGACTTACACTTAAGGATATTCCTTGTGGAAAGTACGGTACTCTTGATAAGTATGTTCCAGATGGCGATTATGTTGTAATTAAGTTTGCTCGTTGGGCTTTTGAAAAGTTCAAGGGCGTTCAGGATAAGCTTGGTACTCAGATGCGTGCCGTAGGTGAGGTAATGAGTATCGGTAAGAATTATAAGGAGGCATTCCAGAAGGCTATCAGAAGTCTTGAAATTGGCCGTTACGGTCTTGGTCATGCTAAGAACTTCGATACACTTTCTAAGGATGAGTTACTTAAGCTCCTTATTACCCCTTCAAGCGAGAGACATTTCGTTATGTACGAGGCTCTTAGAAAGGGTGCAACTAACGAAGAAATTCACGAGCTTACTAAGGTTAAGAATTATTTCATTGACCAGATGAGAGAGCTTGTTATGTTAGAGGAGGAAATCCTTAAGTCAAAGGGTAGCTTACCAGCAGATGAGCTTCTCATTAAGGCTAAGAAGGATGGTTTCTCAGATAAGTACCTTAGCCAGATTCTTGAGATATCAGAGGATGACATTAGAAATAAGCGTCTTGCTCTTGGTGTAGAAGAAGCTTGGGAGGGTGTTCACGTAAGTGGTACCGAGAATAGTGCTTACTACTACTCTACTTATAACGCTGAGGACAAGAACCCAGTATCAGATAACAAAAAGATTATGATTCTTGGTGGTGGTCCTAACCGTATTGGTCAGGGTATCGAGTTCGATTACTGTTGTGTACACGCAGCACTTGCATTAAAGAAGCTTGGCTTTGAAACAATCATTGTAAACTGTAACCCAGAGACAGTTTCAACTGACTATGATACTTCAGACAAGTTATACTTTGAGCCTCTTACACTTGAGGATGTTCTTAGTATTTACAATAAGGAGAAGCCACTTGGTGTTATCGCACAGTTTGGTGGTCAGACTCCACTTAATCTTGCAGCAGACCTTGAGAAAAATGGTGTTAAGATTCTTGGAACTTCACCTTCTGTTATTGACCTTGCAGAGGACAGAGACTTATTCCGTGAAATGATGGAGAAGCTTGAGATTCCTATGCCAGAGTCAGGTATGGCGGTTAACTTCGAGGAAGCTAGAGATATTGCAAATAGCATTGGTTATCCTGTTATGGTTCGTCCTTCGTACGTTCTCGGTGGACGTGGTATGGAGGTTGTGTACGATGTGGAAGCACTTAAGGGATATATGGCTGCAGCAGTTGGTGTTACACCAGACAGACCTATCCTTATAGATAGATTCCTTAACCACGCTCTTGAGTGTGAGGCTGATGCAATCAGCGATGGTACACATGCATTTGTTCCAGCTGTTATGGAGCACATTGAGCTTGCTGGTGTTCACTCAGGTGACTCAGCTTGTATCATTCCTTCAGTACACATCACTGAGGAGAATGTTAAGACTATAAAGGAATACACTAGAAAGATTGCTGAGGAGATGCATGTTAAGGGTCTTATGAATATGCAGTACGCAATCGAAAACGGTAAGGTATACGTGCTTGAGGCTAACCCAAGAGCATCACGTACAGTACCACTTGTTTCAAAGGTATGTAACATTAGAATGGTACCACTTGCTACTGAGATTATCACTTCAGAGCTCACTGGTAAGCCATCACCTGTTCCAGCACTTAAGGAGCAGAACATTCCTAACTATGGTGTTAAGGAGGCTGCATTCCCATTCAATATGTTCCAGGAGGTTGACCCTGTACTTGGACCTGAGATGCGTTCAACTGGTGAGGTACTTGGACTTTCATCATCATATGGTGAGGCATTCTTCAAGGCTCAGGAGGGTATCGGTTCTAAGCTTCCACTTGATGGAACAGTTCTTATCTCAGTTAACCGTAAGGATAAAGAAGAAATCGTAGATGTAGCTAAGATGTTTGATGAGGTTGGATTTAAAATTTTAGCAACAGGTAATACTTACGAGCTTATAAATGCTGCTGGTATTCCTGCTGAGAAGATCAAGAAGCTTTCAGAGGGTCGCCCAAACACACTCGATGTTATCACCAATGGTAAGATTGATCTTATTATCAACTCCCCAGTTGGTAAAGACAGTGTAAATGATGACAGTTATTTAAGAAAGGCCGCTATTAAGGCTAAAGTTCCTTATATGACTACTATCGCTGCTGCTAAGGCAACTGCTGAGGGTATCAAGTATGTTAAGACTCACGAGGCTGGAGAGGTTAAGAGCCTACAGGAGCTTCACGCAGAGATTACTGATAAGTAATATAATAAAAGAATTAGCAAATTAAAAAGCTGGATGCGAAAGCATCCAGCTTTTGGTTTTTGTTATAAATCTAGATAATACCTGAGTACTCTGACTCTTTTATATATCCAATTTTTATAGTTATATATGGTTCACCTAACACATCTTCTCGAATAAAATAGATTGGCGAAGCAATCCTACCACCGATAGCTTCAATAGTTCTAATTACCATCTCCATAGTTGGCATCGTATTATTCTCGAAGTTTGATGTCACTCTTGCAGAAGCCATATGTTCAACACTGTAATAAGTATGAAAATTCATCCCTGGTGGAACAATTTTAGTAGTGTATACAGGAGTAAACATCTCCATCTTAACTTCGCCCTCATCACTATAACTATGTAGTCCATAGAATATAGGACCTCTTAATCTCACACCATACTCTTTAAGCTCATCAATGAACATATTTAAGCACTTACCCGCATCTTTATAGTCAGCATAATACTCTTTGGATACAACATTCTGAAATCTAAGGTTATCTTTTAAATTCACCATATAATTACTCCTTCTCTATTTCAGCCCATATTTCAATAACATACTCTTGAAATACCGGCAAATAAATATAGTAAAATGGTCTTTTAAGCGTTTCATTTTGTTGTATAGCTACAGCTTCCAAGAAAACCTCTGTTGCTCTTATATCATCTTCTAGTTCTGTATGTCTAACACTTAGTGTATCTTCTATATACAACTTTTTCTTAAAGAAAAATGCCTGTTCATCTTCCTTTATCTGAACCTCCCTATGTATTGGCACATAAAAAGTCACCTCTTCAACTTCATCTACCTTTTGATGTAGATTACCTTGCACTATAACAGGTCCTGTTACACATACATCATTCTTTACTGTTGTAGCTTTTATTATTGCAATATGCTTTGCCCACTCCTCAGCACCGCACTTTACTTTGTATCCAAGTACATTGTTAAACTCTAATCTTCCTCTTTTTACCTTCATGTCAACCTCACCCGCTATGAATTACTTATGAATACTAATATCATTAAAACCAAGAAATACCAAGTAAGTCTTCTACATAACTTGCTGTATTTGACACTACTTCACTTGCCGCACCTGTTACAGATTCGTAAACATTACTTGCAGTTTCAGAAACAGTACTATAAACTTCTCCCGCAAATTCTGTAGCACTATCATATATGTCTGATGCAGCACTAGTTACTGTATTTACAACTTCTCCTGCGTGTTCTGATACTGTCTCTACCATATTACCAACAAATTCTGTGGTTGCTTCGTATGCCTGTGGTACAATTTCAACAACATTGTCTACTAGATTATGTGCAATGTATTTAGCTGAATCTACTGCACTATCATTAGTACCATCTCCATCTATATCTATGAATGACAAGCAATCTGCATTCAATGCATCCTCTATACCATTACTTACTAACGCAGATACAACTGACTGAGTTACAACAGCAGCAACTCCACCAGCAGTAACTCCACCAGCCACAGCTCCTCCAACAGTTCCCGCACCTGGTGCTACAGCAGTACCACCTGCTGCTCCTGCTGCAGCTCCACCAGTACCAAACAACGAAGCAACGCCAGCACCAGCAGCTGTTCCAACTATATCTCCTATAATATTAGATCCTATCTTAACCACACCATCTATAACAACATCTGTAGCAAAATAGCCCCAATTATTTACACTATCAAAGCCTTCGAAAGTTCCTGTTTCTTCGTTATAGAATACATCGCAGAAATCTTCTCCTATCATAATACCAACATCTACAACTTCTCCAAATATTCCTACTATTTTACAGCACTTTCCTAACTTAGACAGCTTACTAAAATCACTGAAGTCAAATGTAGATAATTTAAACTGATCTCCAATTATTTGTCCAATGTCGAAGTTATCGATTTTCTTAAGGAAATCATAATAATTAATATCAATATCATCAAGATTACTTGCTTTATAAAGATCAACAAACAACTCCATTAGTTTTCCACCTTGAGCTGTTATTATTCCATTTGCAACCTTATCAAATACATTCATATTGAAGCTAGTCATAGTTGTAAAAACATTCCATGCTAATCCACCTAAATTGATGGTTCCATCATCATTGATAAAGTCTCCTCCAAGAGTGTCTATAAGAGTACGAATATATCTGTCAATAAAATCCTCTGCCTTGTCGCCAAAGAATTCTCCAACATCACCTATAATATCTTTTATCTTATCCAGTACAGATTCAATATTTTGCACTCCATTGCCAACAGCCTGACCAATCAAGCCTGCTTCTTGAGTATAATATAAATCCAATATGTTATGTAGAACTTGTCTTAACTGCTCAACTTCCTTTGACTCAATTTGTGCCTTCCTTGCCAAATGTTCAACGGATTGTCCTACAAGAGAAAGTCCACCACTCATACCTCTAAGTCCATCTCCGGCGCTGTCTAACTTTCTACTTGCAGATTTTAAATCACCCTCACAGGCAGCTAAATCCTTCTCTGCTGTTCTACATTTTGTGATATCAACGTAAAATGATTGCATAAATGTACCCCCTTATAATTATTTTCTGGTATCCCCACGTTAATACTACGTTAAAAGTAACTAGTTTTAATTTTAATATATCTTGTAATTTTTCTCAACAAAAAATTAGCAATTTTTGTTAAAAAACTACTTATTTTTTATCAAAAATTGCTAATTTGCATAAATTGGTTATATTTTTACTTATTAATTCACTAATTCACATCTTCTTTTGGTAGTTTTCTTCTTACAATACTGAAACAAATCACATGGGCAACCAATGTCAAAAACCATGATACCGGATATGTGATGTATATCATCTTCACAGTATGAAACTCTGGTAATTGGAATACTGTTGCAATCCATACTAGCCTAAGCCCACATGCTCCAATTAAAGATACTATCATTGGCATTATTGCATATCCAAGTCCTCTTAAGGAACCTACCATAGTGTCCATCATTCCGCAGAGAAAATATAGACTTACAATGTAATCAAGTCTTACTAAACCTGCATCCACAACCGCCGAGCTGTTGGTATAAAGGCCAATAAGGTGTTCTCCTAATAACAAAACTAACATACTAAGTCCTAATCCTACCACGAAAACGTAGATTTGAGCTGTGTACAAAATCTTATTTATTCTACTGTATTTTCCTGCTCCTACATTCTGACTTGTAAAAGATATTGCAGCTTGGTGAAATGCATTCATAGCAACATATACAAAGCCTTCAATATTTGCTGCGGCTGAATTACCAGCAACAATTGTCTCTCCAAATCCATTTACAGATGATTGAATTACTACATTTGACAGCGAAAATAGCATTCCCTGAAATCCTGCTGGTAATCCCACCTGAAGTATCTTCACAAAGTTACTTTTGTCTATGCCAAGACATCTTAGATCCAAGTGTATTCCACCAGTTTCTTTTATTAGACATCTAATTACAAGTATTGCAGATATACACTGTGATATAACTGTTGCAAGTGCAACGCCAGCTACATCCATATCATACACTATTACAAATATCAGATTTAAAATTACATTTACTACTCCTGAAAATATAAGATAGTAAAGTGGCCTCTTGGTATCTCCTACTGCGCGAAGTATGGCTGCACCAAAGTTATAAACCATATTTGCGACCATTCCGCAGAAATATATTCTAAGATATGTTGTGGCAAGGTCTAAAACCTTAGCAGGAGTATCCATCCATATAAGAAACTGTCTCGCACCAACCACACCAACTATAGTCATAATAACTCCGCTTATTATACTAATGGTTACTACAGTATGTACAGCTTTCTTTAAATCCTCCATCTCCTTAGCACCGTAGTAGTGGGCAACTAGTACATTGGCGCCTACAGAAAGCCCAACAAATAGATTAACCAAAAGATTAATTAGTGATGATGTGGAACCTACTGCTGCCAAGGAATTATCTCCTGCAAACCGTCCTACTACAACTATATCTGCAGCATTAAAGAGAAGCTGCAGAATACTTGAGAACATAAGTGGCACCGCAAATAAAAACATTTTCTTTATAATTGAGCCGGAACACATATCTATCTCGTATTTAGTTTTCTTTTTACTTAAACTAAACATATTAAACACCTCTTTTAAATGTTTTACTCTTTTTTGATGCAAAATTCAATCTTAATAATCACCAAAAAAACAGCTGAATTACAACTATTTTTGTACAGTTGTAACTCAGCTTAATTTTTATTTTAAATCTTCCGATTCTGTAAGTATATTCTTTTCTTCTACCACACACGCCAGACTACTTCTATTCTACAACTTCTCTTTTTCTAAAAGCGATAAAGCAAAGTGCACTTACCACCATAAACATTGGATAGTACATATAAGGGATTATATCAAATGGTGTAAGTCCTGTAAGTGTTGCCGCAGATAAAAGCTGTGCACCGTAAGGAATTAGTCCCTGTCCCACAGATGCAAATATATCAAGTAAGGATGCAGAACGCCTAGGATCCACTCCGTACTCTGAGCTTATCTCCTTAGCAATAGGTCCAGCCATAACGATGGCTACAGTATTATTAGCAGTGCAGCAGTCGACAGCGAGAGCAAGCCCAGCAATTCCTGCCTCCGCTCCCTTAGGTCCCTTTATAAATTTCTTGAATAATTTAAGAATGAATTCTATTCCACCATATTCCTTCATAAGGGCAACTATACAAGCAACAACTATCGAGATAACTGTAATATCATACATTCCAGTAACACCACCACCAACTGCTGTAAACATATCACCTGGTTCTATAGCCCCTGTTACAACACCAACAATCAACGAAACCACTATACCACCTATAAGCACTATAAATACGTTAATTCCTATAAGGGCACCAATTAATACCAACAGATAAGGAATAACTCTTACTATACTATATTCAAGTTCTCCAGTATCAACATTTCCACCATCTTTAGTAATAACAAAAAAGATTATTATAGTTACTATTGCTGCAGGAAGAACAATGAAAAAATTCTCCTTAAACTTGTCCTTCATCTCACATCCCTGAGTTTTAACTGCCGCAATTGTTGTATCTGAAATCATAGAAAGGTTATCACCAAACATAGCTCCACATGCAACTGCTCCAATACAGATGGCCATGGAAAAACCTGTTTTTTCGCTAATACCAACAGCAATTGGTGCAAGGGCTGCAATGGTACCCATAGAAGTTCCCATAGAAACAGATATAAAGCATCCTATTATAAATAATCCCACAACTGCAACTGATGGTGGAAGAATCGAGAGTCCTAGATTAACTGTGCTCTCCACTCCGCCAGCTGCACTCACTGCTCCCGAAAAACCACCTGCTAAAAGGAAGATAAGACACATAGTAATAATATTGTCGTCTCCTACTCCTCGTGCAATTACGCTAATCTTTTCATCAAACTTTAATTCTTTGTTCTGAACAAATGCCACACATAACGCAATAAGAAATGCTACTATAGCTGGCATAGCATAAAAGTCTCCTGTTATAATTCCAGAGCCTATAAAAATCGCCAAAAATACTAATATGGGCAGCAGTGCTATAGCTCTTGGCTTTGGTGAGTTAATGGATGATTCGTACATATTATTTCCTCTCTTACTCTTATGATATGTAAGGCAAAGTCATATCGTTCTTCGCCTTTTAATTATACATTTTATTTTATCATATAAAGTTAGTAAATAAAAGGACTTGCATTTTACTTTTAAATTGTCATCAACACATTAATATGGTAAAATGTTAATGTGTCGAATTCTGTCAGTAATCTATATTGATTCGATACGTTATTGGGGATATGGGGAATTTGTTACATTTTGGCTTTAGTATTCAAATTATGAGGTTACGTATGCGCTTTATTAATAAAAAACTTTATGCCTTTCTTTTGGCATCTATCCTAATACTTATATCAATCCACCCAGCTTCTTCACAGGCTTTCTGGGAGGAAAAAGAAACTTCCTTTGTTACAACTGTATATAATGACCAAAATGGTCTTCCTACAGGCGAGGCAAACACTATCTTGCAAACTGATGACGGATACATCTGGATAGGTAGCTATGGTGGCCTTATAAAATACGACGGAACAACATTTCGTAATTATAGCCTTGAAGGTGTCATCAATTCATCATCAATCCGCTCCTTATACGAAGACAGGCAGGGCAGACTATGGATTGGCACTAATGACAAGGGTGTTGTAGTAAAGATTGGCAATGACTTTATTCCTGTAACAGGCCCAGACAATCATTCATTTCTTTGTATAAGAGACTTTGTGGAATCCACAGACGGCACAATCTATGTTGCATCCAGCTCAGGTATGGCCAAAATTAATGACCAAATCTTGACTCCTATCATAGATGAATCCATTGCTGGCAACACAGTATACACTTTAGGAATAGATTCCTACAATAGAGTGTGGTTTTCTATGGATGAAGGCTGTGGTGTTCTAGATAATGATAAGGTGACCGCATTCTTTACTTCAGATACATTCTTTGATTCATTTGACATATACAGTGTTTCATGTTTGGGCGACACAGTATATATGGGTTCTAGCGAAAGTATGTACGCAGAGATTAAACTTAAATCAGAAGCTCTTGAGAAGGATGCATTTGACATTACATACCACACAACAGACAAGGTTTCAACCCATAATAAAATAAACATTTCTCCAGATGGAGATATATTAATAAGTGGCCTTACCGGTTTCTATATTAAGTATGCAAACGGAACAGTTTTGGAATTTGACGAAAGTGACCTAGCCACATCAGTTAACTGCGCAATAAAGGACTATGAAGGCGACCTATGGCTTGCATCCTCTAGCACAGGCGTCACAAAGTATGCCAAGGGATATTTTTATAATAACAACAAGTCCTCCGGTCTGGATAACATATCCCTTAATACAATTACTAAAGCTGGCGACAAATATTACATTGGTTCCGACGAAAAGCTTTATATCTGCGATCTTAACTGGAACCAACTAGACACGGAGCTAACTGAAGCGCTTGACGGAATAAGAATTAGACACGCTATTACAGATACAGATGACAATGTGTGGATTGCAACCTATGCAGGTGTATATTTCTATAACACCAAAACTGACGAAATAAAGATTTACAATAGTGAAAATGGATTGTTAAGTGACAAAGTTCGTACAATTTTCCAGTGTGCTGATGGCAATATTGCAGCAGGTACACAGTCTGGTATTAGCTTTATAGGTAATGGTAAGGTACTAGATAATTATGGCTACGAACAGGGACTTACCACTCCATCAATTCTTTGTTTTACACAAACTGCAGACGGAACGCTCTATGCAGGAAGTGATGGTGGCGGAATATATGCAATCAAAGAAAACAGCATTACTAACTATGGTTTTGACCAAGGACTTGAAGAAGGTGTTGTACTCAGAATTATCGAAAATACTGAAGACCCTGGTTTCTTTGTAAGTGCAGGTAGCAGCTTATACTATTGGAGCGATGCTGGATTTAAAAAGCTGAACAATTGGTCTAAGGGCGCAGGAAGTATATTTGATATGTACGACAAGCAAGGCTATCTATGGATATTACAAAACAATGGTATTCTGGCAGTAAACAAAGAACAGCTTATACACGACATTCCAGCAGAAACTATCACATACAGTTTCCACCATGGACTTACTGGCTCACTTAATGCAAACACTTGGAATTATCTTGAAAATAACGAGGATTTATACTTAGTTACAAGAAATGGTGTGTGCGTATTCTACTTTACAGAAATTAAAAATTCAGAACCAAAGGGCGTTATTAATAATGTTACTGTAGATAATGTTGTATACGATAATCCAAATAAGATAAATATTTCCAGCGATGCTAGTCGTGTTACTATCACATTTTCCACATTGTCCTTCTCTGGAACATCCACACTTAAAATGTCCTATATGTTAGAAGGCTTTGATACACATAAGACGATACTCGACTCCACGCAAACTGAAAGTTTAAGCTATACTAATCTTCCAGGTGGAGATTATACATTTATACTAGACATATACGACTCTCATAACCCTAATATGAAAGAGCGTTATACAGTTACTATTCACAAAGAAAAAACATTGTGGGAGATTCCTGCATTCTGGGTGTTTATGGGCGCCATGCTAGTGCTTATAACAGCCCTGGTTCTGCACCTAATTGCAAGAAGCAAAATCAAAAAACTGGAAGCAAGACGTAAAGAATATCAAGGAATTGTTGAACAATCACTTCTTACATTTGCTAAGACTATTGATGCAAAAGACTCATACACAAATGGTCACTCAACAAGAGTTGCTATGTATGCTCGTGAAATTGCAAAGAGATGTGGTATGTCTAAGATAGAACAGGAAAGAATATACTATATGGGACTACTCCATGATATCGGTAAGATTGGTATACCTGACAACATTCTTACCAAGCCTGGAAAGCTTACCGAAGAAGAAATGAAGATAATACAAACTCATCCTGCTATAGGTGGAGATATATTGGCTGACTTTAACGAAATACCTGGAATATCAGACGGAGCAAGATATCACCACGAAAGATACGATGGAACTGGCTACTGTGAAGGCAAAAAGGGTACAGACATCCCTGTAGTTGCCCGCATCATCGGAGTTGCGGATACCTATGATGCAATGTCCAGTGACAGATGCTATAGAAAAGCCCTCTCAAGGGAGATTATAATCTCTGAACTTAAGAAGGCGTCAGGTACACAGCTAGACCCAGAGTTTGTTAGTATTATGCTTGATATGATCGATGAGGGTAATGTTCCTTATATATTAGAATAATTGGCGTTATATGATGATTGATCCATATAACTAATAATCTCTAACAAGTTGTTAAGAAGCTTCTCCTCTAGGTTTCGTTCTATCTGAGACAAGCTTCCAACATTCAAAACATTAAGTCCAGCTTGGGCAAATTCTCTTGCCTTAGCTGGATTTTTTAATATATATAGCTGGTAATACGCCAGTATACGACGACCATTTGCGTCCACATCATTTTCTAATTCTTCCCTTGCTCTATCATAATATACTCTGGCTTTATCAGGATTTTGACTTATATACGAATAATAAAATACTACGTTTCCATAGCTTGGTATCTGGTATTTTTGCACATCCATAATCAGATGATTCTCATACCAGTTAACAATAGGCATAAGCTCCCCATAATTCCCCATATATAGCTTTTGCATAAATCTCATAGATTGATAATAGTTTTCATCTAAAGGCGTTCTCTTATGTGGCATGCTCTCTAGCTGTGGCATATCAATATACTCTATAGGATATCCATTTTTTAAATCTCTTCCAATCTTTTTCACAACATAAAAAAGATGGTTATCTTTATTTATTAATAATTTTAAAAGTAATACCCAATCCACTATGCAAAACAATACAATACCTATGGCTAATCCCATTACAAATGAATAAATATCATCTTCCCATATATCAAAGTATATTTTTGACCAGTTAAAGAAAAGGCAAAAAATCATTACATCTACCAAGGTTTCAACTAATTTAGTTATAATTGAATGTATAATATCTGTTTTGTCTGATACATTCTCTTTGGTCATTGCAATATAAAACAAAGGCATAAAACTTCTCTTAGTACACCTATATGAATCATTTACATAGGAAATATCCCAAAATAAAAATCTTATGCAGTGTACTCTGTACCCCATAATTTTTTTCACACACAACTCCGTCAATCCTCGTGCGTACGTGTGTAAAACATAGGCAATTAGAATACCTAATATAACTAACATTTTGCTATTTCTCCCCTCAATTTTTTTATGATTATAACATGAAAAAGTCGAATATTGTAAATTTATAATATTTTCTACAAAAAATTCTAAAATTTTTTTCTATTTTCAGTAATTTGTAAATTGTCATTATAGGAATTTTGTGTTAAATTATCTTTGGTAGCATTTTCACCAAACTTATTATTTTTATAAAAGGGAGAATAAAATAATGAAGAAAGTTTATGAAGGAAAGACAAAAGACGTTTATAGTCTTGACAATGGC
>SVEI01000027.1 GCA_015057445.1 Lachnospiraceae bacterium
GATATCCTTGTTCTTTAAGTATGCTAAAAGGTTTCTTCTCTGACCTACCATCTTAAGAAGACCTCTTCTTGAGTGGTGATCCTTTGGATGAGCCTTGAAGTGCTCGTTAAGATCATTGATTCTGTAAGTAAGTAAAGCTACCTGTACCTCTGGTGAACCAGTGTCTCCCTCACATCTTGCATACTTTTCCATGATTTCTTTCTTCATCTCTGTAGTAATCATCTTGATTTCCTCCTTAAATATTATATCTATCCTATTACTGAGTCATGGTCGGAGTCGTCCAATAACTAAGTAACGGCCTTGATTATACTAGCACAAAAGTTTTCTCTTGTAAAGTATTTATTATAACTATTTTACCATTCGTATTGCGTCGCACGGAGTAAAGTATGACTTCATGCTACCAATTATAACTCCTGCCCCAGGTGTGGAATGGATAAACTGACCATTTCCAATATACATACTTACGTGACCAATTCTATCACCATTTCCAATCTTATAGAACATTAAGTCTCCAGGCTGTAAATCCTTTATAGCAACTTTCTTACCATAATCCGCCTGTAATCTGGCATTATGTGGTAGATAGTATCCAAACTTACTATATACCTTAAGTATGTAGCCCGAACAATCAACTCCATTTTTCAAATCCGAACCTCCATATACATAAGGGGTTCCAATAAATTGCTTTGCGTAATCAACTATAGCCTTAGTCTCTGGCGTAAATCCAGGATCCTTTGTCTCCAAATAATCATAGACTGTTATACATGGCTTATCAGTTGCACCTGGTGGATTTGCACCTTCCTTCACCAAGACTATCTCTATTCCTTCTAATCGCTTAGATAAACCAGATGTTCCTGCTCCACCATTATACAGCGAATCACCCTTTGCCCAATCAAGCCATCCATAGCTTTGAGAATGAACTCTATAATACAAATCATAATACTCATCAAGCTCGCCTGTAAGCTTAATTGAGATATTCTCTAATCTCTTGCCTTCACCACTGGTTCCTGCTGTCATGCCATCCATAACAGAATTCATATCACCATATGTCTGACAGTGTACAAAATACTGTATACCACCACCAAGGTTAGTATCTAAGGCAATTTCAATAGCCTCTAAACGCTTTGACTCACCACTGGTTCCTGACATTTCGCCACTGTTACGCCACTCCTGCCATCCATAGGTTTGCACATGAGTTCTATATTTTATTGTGGCATAAGGTTCTCCCTTGGGTACCAGTTTTATCTGAATACCTTCTAGTCTCTTGCCCTGACCAGTAGTACCGCATTCTTCACCATTCTTTTTCCAATCAGTCCACCCATAGGTCTGTCTATGAACTCGATATAATACGTCATAGTATTCAGCAATATGCCCATTTAACTCTATCTTTATTGCTTCTAGACGCTTGGCCTCTCCACTAGTTCCTGCCATTGCATAGTTGGTTTCATAATCCATCCAACCATATGTTTGACAATGAACTGAATACTTAATCTGTCCACCTAATTCGCTGTCAAAGTCAATCTTTATTCCCTCAAGTCTCTTAGCCTGACCTTGGGTTCCAGACATCTGACCATCACTTACCGGATTTTGCCAACCATAGGTCTGGACATGAGTTGTATATGTTAAGCTAGCCTTTGGTTTGTAATCCTCAACTAACTCACCTTCATAAATAACAGATGTATCCTCATCAAAGGCGCCGTTATTCACTTTCTTAACAGTTTTAGGTACTGTTAAGAAAGCTTTGCTATTTATATTGCTAAATGCCTGAACATCTATTTCCAATATAGTATTAGATAATGTGACATTTTTTAAACTAGTACAACCAGCAAATGCATTAAAAGGAATAAAAGTAAGCCCATCCTCGAATACAACAGACTCCAATGTTGTAATACAGGAAAACGCTGCCAGTTCCATAGTCTCTAAACTAGATGGAATTGTTACAT
Organism: Lachnospiraceae bacterium; assembly: GCA_015057445.1. Classification (GTDB taxonomy): domain Bacteria; phylum Bacillota; class Clostridia; order Lachnospirales; family Lachnospiraceae; genus Coprococcus_C. The sequence goes on from SVEI01000027.1 coordinate 1,941, forward strand.
TCTTCAAATTAGAAGTTTCAAATGCATAATTTTCTATACAACTAACTTTATTTAAATCAATCTGCTGAAGGTTAAGATTATGATGAAATGCATAAGCATTAATGGTTTCTACAGAATCTGGTACCTTATAACTTTTACCTGGATGATTTTCAGGATATTTAACCAAATTTGAGCCACTGTAGTTATATAACACACCATCTATAGCTTTGAAATGCTTATTATCTGAAGCAACATAGATATTTTTAAGGGATGGCATATTAAGAACTGCATCTGCTTCTATAGAGTTTACATTCTTAGTAATTGTGATTTCCTCTAGTCCTGTATTATAAAATGCTCTTTCACCAATACGCTCAGTTCCGCCTAGAGATATTTTTTTCAAGCTGGTACAATCCATAAATGCAAAACTATCAATAGAATTAATTGTATCAGACAGGTACACTTCTTTAAGATTGCTATGTTTTTCAAACATAAAATCTCCAACATTTGTAACACCACTCTCAAAGATTACCTTTTCAACCTGATTTCTATAACTTGACCATGGACAGCCATAGCTATATATATAACCATTTCCAGAAACCCTTAAAGTTCCATCACTAAGGCTCCATTTTAAGTTACCATCGAAAGTACCACTTGCTTCAATTTTTTCACCTTCGTCAACGAAACTTCCCTCATCAGGTTCATCCATAGAATTTACTACATCCGTTTCCGTAGCAACATCATCTGCAATAATCTCCTCAGTAGACACTGTAGCATCTGTTGCAGTATTAAGCTCTGTTGCATACACACTGAAAGGATAAGATACAACAAGTAATACTACAATTAAATATGCCAAAGATTTCTTAATATAATTACTCATTTTAAATATGGACCTCCTTCATCTTTCGTTACATAATACTCTCGTATAAATTATATCCCATAATTATCCAATTATCAATTTATATTACTGTCTTAGATATATAATTAAAAAGGCGTCTCTATATTCTAAAGCAACTTAAAAAGGTGGCATTTCTTAAATTGAAATGCCACCTTAAAGCCATTATTAATACTGCTTAAAATAGTTAAATCCATTAATATAATCTGCTCTACTTAAGCCATCTTCATCTATATTTATATAATAGTTCTTTATATTTGGATGTTCATCATCCTTACAGAAGTAATCCATAGAACTTCCCCATCCTTCTGTCTCAGCTTCATCACCAAGCTGTGGATCAAATGTATATAGCTTTCCGTTAATATTCATTACTGCCCATCCATGAACTCTGTTTACATTTGCACTATATAGCGAACCATATATCTTATATGTCTCTAAACCTATGGCTCTAGTAAGTACTACAAAAGCAGATGCATAGTTTACACATGAACCATATCCCAAACAAAGTACTGAGTAACTCTGAGATACACACCATGTATCGTAAACAGAAATATATCGTCCTCTGTAATTACCCGGATGAACCTGATAATAAGTATTATTCACTATCCACTTGTAAATAGCTAATGTCTTCTCATAAGTAGTCATATTATCGTTAATAATCTGACCGAGTATTTCTTTAACTCTCGCATCTATCTCAGCATCTCCAGTATAGCAAGGAGCGTAGACAGCCGATGAATTAATTATATCCTTAACATCTGTTGATGTAGTAGGAACTCCTGGAGTTATAGGAGTACCTGATGGCGGTTCAATAGTCTCTTCACCTTTATTAGCTTCCTCTTCCTGTTTTACAAGTTCTGGATATACATAAGGTCTGTCTGTTGAACCTGGCGCCTTTCCACCTTTTTCAACCAAAACAATTTCTATACCTTCAAGTCTTTTACTAAGACCAGAGGTTCCTGCCACCTGTCCATTCATGGCCCAACCAAGCCATCCATATGTCTGGGAATGAACTCTATAATATACATCATATACAGCAGATAACTCTCCTGTAAGCATAATCTGTATAGCCTCAAGTCTCTTTGCTTCTCCACTTGTTCCAGACATATTATAATTTGTCATCCAATCCATCCAGCCATAAGTCTGAGCATGAACCTTGTATGCTATACCACCTGTATAATCAGAGTCAACATCAATTTTTATTCCTTCTAAACGTTTTGATTCTCCCTCAGTTCCTGACATTTCGCCATCACTAACAGGATCTAACCAACCATATGACTGAACATGGGTAGTGTATTTTAATGTAGCACCTTTATCGCTACCATCCTTCTCGACTACTTTTATCTGAATAGCTTCAAGTCTCTTAGACATACCAGTTGTTCCAGCTTCCATTCCATTAGAAACCCAGTCTGTCCATCCGTAGGTCTGGCAATGTACTCTATAAAGTACGTCGTACTTCTCGGCCAATTCTCCTGTCAATCTTATTCTAATTGACTCCAGACGCTTTGCCTCTCCTTCTGTACCTGACATTTCACCATTACTTACTGTATCCAACCAGCCATAAGACTGACAATGCACTTCATATTCTATACTTCCTTCAAGATTTGTATCTAGGTATATTTTTATTCCTTCTAATCTTTTTGCCTCACCTTCGGTTCCAGATAATTCTCCTTCTGATACCTTATCCATCCAACCATAGGTCTGACAATGTACATGATATGTAAGATTAACATATGGTGTATTATCTGCAACACTAACATTATCAGTATTCTCTGTAGTGTCCGATGTTTCTAATACATAGCCATCATCTGTGATTACACCTTCAGACTCTGCTGCATATACTTTATTACTTCCCAAAAAGGTATTCCCAATTAAGGAAAATGTCATTAATCCAACTAATAATTTTGTAACTACTTTCTTCATCTTTATTAACCTCTTTATAAATAAAAGAACTCAAATATTTGAGCATTTACATTTACACTTTGTAATAATTCCGTAACATTATTACACAACATAAACAAAAAATCAACATACACCTTTAAATTTTCACAAAATAGTTTTATAATAACCACAAAAAGACAGAAAGGATTACTTACTATGGCAGGTTCAATATATGGAAAACTTTTCACTATCAGCACCTGGGGCGAATCTCATGGTAAAGCACTTGGTGTTGTAGTTGATGGATGTCCTGCAGGAGTACCTCTTAGCGAAGAAGACATCCAAATATATCTAAATAGAAGAAAACCTGGTCAAAACGCATTTTCAACAAAAAGAAATGAGTCCGACACAGTAGAAATATTATCGGGAGTTTTCGAAGGCAAAACCACTGGCACTCCTATCTCCATGTTAGTTAAAAATCAAGACCAACATTCAAAAGACTACGGAGACATTGCAGTTAGCTATAGACCTGGACATGCAGATTATTGTTTCGATGAAAAATATGGTTTTAGAGACTACAGAGGTGGTGGTCGTTCTTCAGGCAGAGAAACAATAGGCCGTGTTGCAGCAGGTGCCATTGCCGCTAAAGTTCTTGAAACCATGGGTATTAAACTTATGGCTTATACGCGTTCAATCGGAGAATACTGCATCGATTACAGCAAGTTTGATAAAGGTGAAATTCTTAATAATCCTCTATATATGCCTGACAAAGAGTGTTCCGAAGCGGCAGGTAATTATTTAAAAGAGGTTATGTCTGATTTAGATTCAATAGGTTCATCTGTGGAATGTATAGTTACGGGAATGCCTGTAGGCATTGGAGAACCAGTTTTCTCAAAGCTTGATGCATTACTTGCACAAGGAATTATGTCCATCGGAGCTGTTAAAGCCGTAGAAATTGGAGATGGTGTATCTGTTAGAGAGAGCAAAGGTTCTTATAACAATGATAGTTTTATAATTAATAATGGCTCTATTGAAAAAGCAACAAATCATTCTGGTGGTATACTAGGTGGAATGAGTGACGGTTCTCCTATTAAAGTAAGAGCTTCATTTAAGCCTACTCCTTCCATCTATAAAGAACAAAAGACAGTCAATAAGGCTGGGGAAGAAATCACTATGGCCATTAAGGGACGACACGATCCTATAATTGGACCTAGAGCTGTAGTTGTTGTGGAATCTATGTGTGCAATCACAATTTTAGATTTACTTATGGTTAATGCAACTAGCAAGCTTGATAATTTAATTAAGATATATAACTAACTAAAAAGAACATTTTACCCAATGGTAAAATGTTCTTTTTAGTTAGCCACACTCTTGCGTTTTGCTCTAGGGTGTGCTCTCTCATATTCTTCTTTAATTCTACTTTGTCTACTCTTCAGATATATCTGTGTTGTTGATATATCTGAATGACCAAGCATCTCTTGTACTGCTTTAAGGTCCGCACCATTAGTAACCAAATGCGATGCAAAAGAATGTCTAATCATATGCGGTGTTATATCCTTGTCTATACCAGCCTTAACTGCATAAGCCTTAATTAACTTCCAAAAGCCCTGTCTAGACATAGGTTGTCCCTTTAGATTAGTAAATAAATATTTGCTGTCTTCACACATAATTTGTCTTACGTCACTAATATAGTTTTCTAATGCTTGTCTTGCAGCCTGTTCTATAGGAATTACTCTCTCTTTATTTGCATCTCTGCACAATATATAACTCATTGCCAGATTAACATCATCTATTCTAAGGGAGATTAATTCTGACACTCTCATTCCTGTAGCATATAATAACTCAAGCATTGCCTTATCTCTAATCTCTTTAGGTGTTGACTTAGAAGGTTGCTCTAACAAAAGATTAACCTCCTCAACAGATAAAGTTTCAGGCGCTTTCTTTTCTATCTTTGGTGGTTTAAGCTGTTCTGTACAATCCTCTTTTACAACACCTTGCTTCAACAGATATAAGAAGAATGACTTGATGCTTGCAATATTTCTCGATATAGTAGCCAAAGACATACCTTGACTTTTTAGTTCTATAACATATGTATTAAGATCCATAGAATTAATATCATTAATCCCGTTATATCCCTTACCCTCAAAATAAACGCAAAGCTTTAACAAATCCCTTCTATATGAAGCAATAGTATTTTGACTAGAACGTTTTACATCCGTAAGAAAATTTATGTAATTATCAATGTGTTCTCTCATATATTGAACCCCTTAATATCCCATAATTTCCATAAAAAAATGATTAGCAAATACTATTATAAATACTAATTTACATAAAATCAAACACATTTTTTTTACGAAAATTTCAGTTTTGAGGTTTTTTTTGAAATTTCTACAAAATAGGGTATTTTACATTTTTAACTCACCATATATTGATAAAAATTTTTTAAAAAAAATGTCATAAAATTACACTCCAAAACCACACCAACGACGTAAAATAGAGAAAAAACCATAAACTTCTTCAAATTATTATCGCTTCCAACATTAAATATTTTTTCCTTATATCCATAATATATACCAAGAAAATACAGTATATAGTGTGGCATCAAATAAAGTATTAATATTATCAACCCTAATAGTCCCAAATAATATACTTGAGCACTAATCATTAGACCTAAAACACCACCAAACACAATTGTAATGATATCAAATATTTTTTCAGCACCGAACGCTTTTATTAATATTAGCAACAATAAAAATTGTTTTATTCTTTTTGAAAATATATACTGAAATATTTCATTTTTGTTCTGAAGACTCAAATTACCAATATCACTTAAATCCAGCATCAAATAAGAAAAATCCATCTCTTTTTTAATAAAGAGATTAAATATAAGACTTACAAATATTACAGATGCCAAAGTCATAACATATGTTGTATTTAACTTCATTTGTCGCATAATACCACCACCTAAAAAAATAGAGAGTTTTTTCTACTCTCTATTTTCTATGTTGATAACTATGCAATTATTCCTTTTCTTTTCATGTCCTTGTATGCAAGCAATGCAATAATTGTTTTACTGTCAATTATTTCGCCACTATAAATCATATCCACTGCTTCATCAACAGGAATGTGAATTATCTCAATAAACTCATCTGGGTCTAATTTCCTTTCTCCTTTTGTTAAATTAATACCTATATATATATCTGTTTTTTCATCGTAGGTTCCAACTGAAGATATTATATTAGATACATGAAAAAGTTTACCAGGTTTAAATCCTATCTCCTCTTCTACCTCTCTCATGGCACAGTCTTCACCTTTTTCTCCTATATAGGAATACCCTCCTGCTGGAATTTCAACATTAATTGCATCTAATGAATTTCTATACTGTTTCACCAGATATGTATATTCATTCTCATCAACAATTAATGCACCTGCACCACCACCGCTTTTATGCTTTATATAATCATATTCAACTACATTACCCTTAGGTGTCTTAAGATAATCCTTATATAATGAAACTATTTTTGAATCATATAACAACTCTGACTTTTCTTTATTAAATTCTATCATATTATCACCCACTTATTATAATTTACTCCAGTATATTACATTATATATTATTATACAATATAATAAAAATCATTTAATTCTTAGGAATACATACAGAAACAAAATAAAAAAGGATGTGGTTTAAAACCACATCCTTGAATGCTATTTAGCGAAATCTGTAACCCTAGATTCTCTAATTAAGTTAACCTTAATCTGACCTGGATACTCAAGTTCTGCTTCGATTTGCTTAGAAATATCTCTAGCAAGTAATACCATCTCAGCATCATTAACCTGCTCTGGAACTACCATTACTCGAATTTCTCTACCTGCCTGAATAGCAAAAGTCTTATCTACTCCCTTAAATCCATTAGCTATATCTTCTAACTTCTTTAATCTAGTAGTATATGTCTCTAACGTCTCTCTTCTTGCACCTGGTCTAGCAGCTGAAATTGCATCCGCCGCCTGAACGATACAAGCAATTAAACTCTGTGGTTCAACATCACCGTGATGAGCTTCAACGGCATTTATAACAAGAGCAGATTCCTTGTACTTACGACATAAATCTACGCCAATTGATATATGTGAACCTTCCATCTCATGATCAACTGATTTACCAATATCGTGCAATAAACCAGCACGCTTGGCCATACGAATATCAACACCTAATTCACCGGCTAAAAGACCGGATAACTGAGCTACTTCAATTGAATGCTTAAGGGCATTCTGTCCATAGCTTGTTCTAAATTTCATCTTTCCAAGTAAACGTACAAGTTCTGGATGAATTCCATGAACTCCAACTTCTAATGTAGCAGCCTCTCCCTCTTCACGCATCATGGTCTCAACTTCTTTCTGAGCCTTTTCAACCATCTCCTCGATTCTTGCAGGGTGGATTCTTCCATCTAATATAAGTTTTTCAAGTGCTATTCTAGCAACTTCTCTTCTTATAGGATCGAAACTTGAAAGGATTACTGCCTCTGGAGTATCATCAATAATTAAATCAACTCCTGTCATAGTTTCAAGAGTACGAATATTTCTACCCTCTCTACCAATGATTCTTCCCTTCATCTCGTCATTTGGTAATTGTACTAATGAAATAGTTGTCTCTGATACATGATCAGCCGCACACTTCTGTATTGCTGTAACAACATATTCCTTTGCTTTCTTGTCTGCTTCTTCTTTTGCTCGTGTTTCTAATTCTTTGATCATGACTGCAGTTTCGTGTTTAACTTCGTCTTCAACAGTCTTTAATAAGTATTCTTTTGCTTGTTCAGAGGTTAATCCTGAAATTCTTTCAAGTTCCTGAGTTCTTTTTGCTTCCAGCTGTGTAATCTCACTTCTCATAGTTTCCAATTCGGCTTCTCTTTTAGAAAGAGCAGCTTCCTTTTTCTCTATAGCTTCGGTCTTACGCTCAAGATTCTCTTCTTTAGAGAGAACTCTCTTCTCGCTTCTCTGAATCTCAGCACGACGATCTTTAACTTCCTTATCAATCTCGTTCTTCATTCTAAGAGCTTCTTCCTTAGCTTCAAGAAGTGTCTCACGTTTCTTGGCTTCAGCACTTTTAAGCGCTTCATCTATAATCTCCCTAGCCTTGTCCTCGGCCTTACCAAGCTTTGCTTCAGCAATGTTCTTTCTGTAAGCAATAGCTACGAACCAAGTTATAACAATTGCTAAGACAACTATTACAGCAAAGATTACGTATTTTAACATACTCAGGAGCACCTCCTTATTAAATTTTAATTGCACAAAGTACAACAGTTAAATATTATACTTTTTTTATATAAGTGTCAAGAAAATTATATGTTTTTTTATGCAAAATGTAAAAAATAGAATATTAGCAGGATTCACAGTCATCATATTTTGTATATTTTTTAATAACACATTTTACATTTTCATAAGAAAAACCTCTTCTGAGAAAATAACCAACTACACGTCTATATACCTTATCATCGCTTATATCCATATTGTTATATCTTCTTTTTATTATGCTGTCTATGGTTGATATTTCATCAACTACAACTTCATCATATACCTTAGCTATGATATTCTTATCTACACCTTTTTTGTTTAGCTCATTAACTATTAACTTTTTTCCTTTTTTAGATGTATTGTCCTTGATATAGGAAAGGGTATAGTTCTGATCATTGAGATAACCGTAGTACGATAGTTTATCTACAGCTTCTTCAATCTCCTCAGAATTATACCCCTTCTCATTAAGTCTATGCCTAATCTCTTGAGTTGTTCTATCCTTAAACGCCAATAGATTTACAGCCTTATCAAAAGCACTACATCTTGCTTTTGAATTATCCACTATTACTCTCCTATTATCTTAGCAATTGATTAGTAAGTTCTAATTATTCTTCTGTGGTTTCTTCAGTATCTGATTCCACATTTAAAAACTTGGCTCTAACCTTGCTTTCAACCTGAGCACAAAATTCCGGATTCTGCATAAGATATAGTTTAGTATTCTCTCTACCCTGCCCAATCTTTTCACCATTATATGAATACCATGCTCCAGCTTTGTTAATGATATCATAGAGAACCGCCAAATCCAGAATATCTCCCTCTTTGGAAATACCCTTTCCAAACATAATATCGAATTCTGCTTCCTTAAACGGTGGTGCCACCTTATTCTTCACAACCTTTACTCGTGTTCTGTTTCCAACTACTTCTCCACCAACTTTAAGTGTTTCAATACGTCTAACATCAAGTCTTACAGATGCATAGAATTTTAATGCTCTACCTCCTGTTGTAGTTTCTGGATTACCGAACATTACTCCAACTTTCTCTCTAAGCTGGTTTATGAATATAACTACACAATTAGATTTACTAATTATACCTGTAAGTTTTCTAAGAGCCTGTGACATAAGTCTTGCATGAAGACCAACGTGTGAGTCTCCCATCTCTCCATCAATCTCAGCCTTAGGAACAAGTGCTGCAACCGAGTCAACTATAATAACATCTACAGCTCCTGAACGAACCATAGTCTCTGTTATCTCAAGCGCTTGCTCGCCATTATCAGGCTGTGATATGTATAAATTGTCAATATCAACTCCAATATTAGCGGCATAAACTGGATCTAAGGCATGTTCAGCATCAATAAATCCTGCTATACCACCCATCTTCTGAACCTCAGATACAACATGAAGTGCAACTGTAGTCTTACCACTTGATTCTGGTCCATAAATCTCTATTACTCTACCTCTAGGCATACCACCTAGTCCTAATGCCAAATCAAGACTAAGGGATCCTGTAGGAACAACCTCTATATTCATGTTAGCCGACTTATCACCTAACTTCATAACAGAACCTTTTCCATACTGCTTCTCTATCTGTGCCAATGCCGCGTCTAACGCTTTTAATCTTTCTTCACTTGCCATAATTTTCCTCCTTTTTGCAAAACATATGTTTGCCTCTGTTCTATTTTATACTACATAATAATTATTTTGTCAATAATATTTTGAACAAATGTTCGTTTTTTGTTTTGACATACACATATAACCTACTATAAATACTAATCCTCAACTATTATTATACTTATCTGCCCTATTAGTTGTAAAGTAAATATAAGATTACATTTGTTTCAAAATTCATACCACTAACCTATTCTTTAATTGATTATTATTAATTTGCATAATATAATATCAATAACATAATATGTCGAGGTAAATATGAAAAATTTAGCTATTATTGCAGAGTACAATCCGTTTCACAACGGACATTTGTACCATCTTAATAAATCAAAAGAATTAACCAACGCAAATTGTACCATAGCACTAATGAGTGGTAACTTTCTTCAACGTGGAGTACCGGCTATGTGGGATAAATACACCAGAAGTAAAATGGCTACAACAGCAGGTATAGACTTAGTACTTGAATTACCTTTTCCATATGCAACAGGTAGTGCCAAGGACTTTGCTTCTGGTGCCGTCAATATACTAAACAGTCTTAATAGTATAGATTATCTATGTTTTGGAGCAGAAACCGACAACATAGATTTACTTACCAAGATAGCAGATATTATTAATACTGAACCTGACTATTACAAGGAACAGCTAAATATTGAATTATCAAAAGGTCTTTCCTTCCCACATGCGAGAACTCTGGCTATTACAAATTACATCGGTTCTAAACACCCTGATTTGATAAATATTATCAATCAGCCTAATAACATTTTGGCAATAGAATATATAGCTGCTTTACGTAAAATCAATTCAAAAATTCAACCAGTTATAATCAAAAGGCATAGTGCCATGTATCATGACCAAACATTGTATGGTTCTATAAGTTCAGCTTCGGCTATAAGAACACATATACAATCAAATGATTTTGATATGGACAAGCTTAAATCTGATATACCATTGGAAATCTATGACATAGTTGTTTCTAACTATAATCACACCTGGCCAATAGATGTTGATAAATTAACTCCATATATTCAGTACAAACTATTAAATCCATGTAATTATAGTGAAATCTGTGATATATCTTTGGATATGGCTAATAAGCTAAATAAGCTTTCTCCTGTGTCCAACTATCAGGACATCATTAAAGCCCTCTCCTCAAAAGATTTAACTAATACCAGAATAAGCAGAAGTTTAATTCATCTACTACTTGATTATAAGGAAGCTGACAGAGATATGTTTCTAGCCAATAATTACTCATTATATGCAAATATACTCTCTTTCCGCAAAGAAAGCTCTCAACTAATTAAGACTATTAACCAGCAAAGTTCAATTCCACTAATAACTAAAAAAGCTGATTTTAATAAATATTTATCCAACTATAAACATATAAATCAGAATATTGCCAAAACCATGTGGGATTTAGATACAAAGGCAACCGTTCTATTTAACTGCCTTGTATATAATAGTTATGGCACCATACTTCCTAGTGATTACAATATTCAATTACCTATCATATAATAAAAAAATGATAATATAATTCTATTAAGAACACATGTCAATATGTGTTCTTTTATTATTCCTCCCTTCATACATCTGATTATATGTTTTCATAAGTCCTATAAACACACCTCAATTGTAATGAAGTAATGAAGTAATGAAAGGAAAAAAAGTTGGTAATTATTTTATTTTTAGTTATTATTCTCCTTATATCTAATAGTCAGCTTGTAATAAATGGTGCTAGTTATGGTCTAATGCTCTGGTACAAAAATGTTCTTCCTCTTCTACTGCCATTTATGTTAATCTCTGGATTATTAGAAAACTCTGTTATTTCATCAGACATAGAGCTAGCTACTAAGAAGAAACTAGCAATTCCCACAATTGTTTTATTAGGTTTATTCTGTGGCTATCCCATCGGTGCTAAAACTAACGCATTTTTTCTAAAAAAAGGATTAATAGATAAGAAAACAGGCAATATCTTGCTCCCTATATGCAACAATGTAAGTCCTATGTTCTTTATGGGTTTTATTCTAAACCGTACCTTAGATAATCATGCTAATACCCTGCTATGTTATATCGCGATGTTTATACCATACTTATTGATAATATTATTAGAAATTTTTATTTATCCTAAAGACAAAACCAAACTAATAACAAAGAATAATTCATCCATAAAGCAAGCATCTTATATACCTTCAACACGAAGCATATCCGAGCAAAGTATTAATCAAATTACCCATGTTGGTTTATACATTATGCTTTGTTCTATTATTGCAGAATTTGTACTATCTTTTGAATTCTTATCTCCTATGATAAAGCTGTTATCAACAGGAATTACAGAAATAACAAGGGGAGTAACTTATATTGGTAATTCGTATATAGTAAACAAAAAAATAAAAACAGCCCTAATACTAAGTATCACTTCTTTTGGTGGAATATCATCCATCATGCAAACAACAAAAGTAATACAAGGTTCCGGGCTGTCTTTAATCCATTATACAGTTGTTAAAATACTTTGTAGTATATGTACCTACTTTTTGTACCTATTAATCATCTAAGAAATCATCGAAATCGTCGTCATCCTCATCATCTGAGTTGTCGCCGTAAACATCGATATCGTCATCCTCATCATCCTCATCATCAAAGTCATCATCAAAATCATCAACTTTACGCTTTGGTGCTAACTTTGGTGCTATAGGCTCATTAGTTGAGAAGGCACTGTCAATCTCCTCTGTACGTTCATACATCATACCACTACCAGCAGTAAGAAGGTTAATATTAGCCTCCATCTCGCTTAAGTTGGTCTCTACGATATATGTATCATTCTCAAGTGACTCAATAAGATTTCTGTAGTTTTCTTTCTCCATAGCATGAATTCTACTAAATATATCTCTCATCTCAGTAAGCTTATCCTTAGTATAGTACATAGCTCCAAGTCTAATTTCATTAGCTTCCTCTGATGCCTGATCTACAAGCTGCTGAGCCTGAGCTCTAGCCATCTCTAAAATCTCATTAGCTCTAATATTTGCAAGCTCAGTAATCTGATTAGTATCAACTAATCTATTAGCCTCATTAACAGATTCTGCAAGAATAGCTTCCGCACGAGTTCTAGCCTCTGAAAGGATATTTTCCTTATTACGCATTATCTTCTTACATCTCTCAATCTCCATAGGAAGCTTAAGCTTAAGCTCCTTAATCATCTCCAAAAGTTCATCTTTCTGAAGTGTAATCTTGTTCTGAGATAAAGGTGATGCCTTTGCCTGGTTAATATATACTTCAATTCCCTCAATATACTTATCAATATCCTTCTTTGCCATTTTAACAATCCTCCTATAGTTATTTCATCTTATCTATAAGCTTAGAAATTACACACTCTGGTACAAATTCCTTTAAATCAACACCATATCTTGCATATTCCTTAACTATACTTGAGCTAAGGTATGAGTACTGTAAGCTTGTTGACAAAAATACCGTATCAACATCAGATGCAACCATTCGATTACTCTGTGCCATCTGCATTTCCAAATCAAAATCCGTAAGTGCTCTCAATCCCCTTATAATTACATTGGTATTCTTCTGTTTTACAAAATCTACCAATAAGCCCTCAAACGATTCTACAGATACATTATCTAACTCTGATACTGCATCCTTCAACATATTAACACGTTCTTCCAATGAAAACAATGGTTTTTTTGCAGTATTATTTAATACACCTATAACAACATGGTCAAAAATTGCTGCAGAACGCTTTATAATATCTAAATGTCCCAGTGTAACTGGATCAAAACTTCCTGGATAAATTGCTGTACTCATTTTTTTAATCCCTTTTCTCTAAAAATACATGTTTATTTGTCTTATATCTTTTATCTTTAACTATATCAAAACCAAGAGCTTCCACATAAGAAAAATCTTCATTAAGCTCAGCTTCTATAACTATGAGAGTATCCTGTACAAAGTTTTTGTTTGACAGCTGCTCCAACACGCTTTGCTCTAGCTGTTTACCATAAGGTGGATCCATAAAAATAACATCGTAATCTATTTCCTTTAAACCAGCAATATAGCTTACAGCATCCATTTTATAAACTTTTGCTTTCTTATCAAGCTTTGTATGTCTCAAATTATCATTAATTATATTGACCGCCTTAGGATTCATCTCAACAAATGTACATTCCTCTGCTCCACGACTTAAAGCCTCAATTCCAATTCCACCACTTCCAGCAAACAAATCAAGAAATTTTGCTTGCCCAACATATGGCATAAGCATGTTGAATAAAGTCTCTTTAATTCTATCAGTTGTGGGCCTAGTGTCCATCCCCTCTAATGTCTTCAATATAAGACTTCTTGCAGTTCCTGCTACTACTCTCATATAAACATATCCTTTCTACTGAATACCTAATATTGTCTTTTTAAGCCATATACCAGTCTCTGATAATTCGTTATCAGACCATCCACTTAGCTTATTACAATCAGGCTTTATTAGGGAAGATGTCTCATTCTTATTTGAAATATTCCAACCTGCATATGAAAGATTATTGGAATCGATAAGTTCAAACCACTTATCCGCCTGACCATAATCTATGGCACCATTACCAGAAGCATCGCAAATACTAAACTCACTTATAAAAACTGGTAATCCGTTATCTAATGCAGTTTGCACCTTTCCTCTAATATTATCTGTATGTGTAGCTGCATAAAAATGCGCTGCATACATAATATTATCATAACCTGTAATAGGATCCTGTGAAGCAATATCCACATCCTGAGACCAATTAGGCGTTCCCACTATAATAATAGCATCTGGTGCATTTTCTCTAATTATTGGTATTACTTCTTCTGCATACGACTTAACATCCGCCCAAGTAGTTCCTCCATTTGGCTCATTACATATCTCATAAATTACATTATCATAATCCTTATACTTTGCTGACATCTCCTGGAAGAATTTCTTTGCTTCTTCCTTGTTAACCTGTGGATTTAAGTCATGAAGTATATGCCAATCTACAATTACATACATACCAAGCTCTGTAGCATAATTAACTCCATCATCAATAAGTCCTTTCAGATACCCTTTATCTCCATCTGTACAGTATCCACCATTTTCATGAGTATACATTGCAAGTCTAATAAGATTTGCCCCCCAATCATCTCTAAATGTTTGGAAGCAATCCTTATTTACATAATCAGGAAACCAGGCAATACCATGAGTACTTACACCCTTAAGCTGATACATATTACCATTCTTATCTACAATATCAGTACCTTTAACCGAAAGTTTTCCATGATTTTCAAATGGAGTACCACTTTCTGGCTTTACCGGCGTCTCTGGTTCTACACTTACCTCTGTAGTAGTTGAATCTGCGTTTTCTTCCTTTTCTGTGGTTGTAGTATTACCCGAAGATGTTGAATACTCTTTACCATCAACAAGAAGAGTTGCGCCATTCATAAGATTGTCAAAATTAGAGTTACTTGACACTGTTACTATTACTCCTATATCTTTAAGTGTAGCTGACTTTTCTACTGTAGAATTATAATCTACCGGTGTTATCTTAAGTACTCCACCGCTAATTACACAATTACTATTCCAAAAACTATCAACATTAACATCGTCACTTACAGGAATTTCTATAGTCCAATTTTTAATCTGGCTATCACTGTTATTGGTAATACTTATATCTAATTGTCCAGAAACATTACTTCCAGACTCCCATCTATTCTGACTAGAAACAGTGACATAACAGTCACCTTTATCATCTTTCTTAGCTTCTGTAGTAGTTACTGTTGTACTATTTGCTTCTGTTGTATCTGACTCCTCTACAGTTGTTTGTGCTTCTGTAGTTGTGTTATTATCAGAGCTATTCTTATCTTTCTCTCCACCTGAGATAATAAATACCACCAATCCCACTATAACCAATGTTAAAGTTAATATTATTCCCAGTAACAATTTATTATTCTTCATATTTATCTCCTGATTCGTATTTATTAAGATTCTCCTGCAAGTAGATATATAACCTATGTAAGTCAACTTCATTATATTCTCTACCATAAGCTCTCTCTGACTCTATATAATATTTCTTTTTATTTGTCTTAATTAACAACTTATACGCTAACACTTTAGGAGCAGTATTCTCACCCATTACAATCTTTTCAATATCTACTTTTTTTATATCAGAAAGATTTACACTTATGTGCTTTTTCTTATCATTATAGGAAAACTTTCCATTAGAAATATCAGCCGTTCCTTCTCCTTCGAACCATTCCCACTTGTCTGCGATAACAATCAAAACTAAAGCAATACACCCAATAAGTATCAACACACTAAGCATATTAGTTTGTATGCCTTTACCAAGCAACATATTTCCTATAGAAGTTCCTAAACCAAATAAAATTATACTTAATACTATGGATAAGAAAATAGTCCTTCTCCACTTAGTTATATAACCTACTCTTACTGTCATATGCTAGTCCTCTCTAAAAAAATCACGATATATTATATCATAAACACAGGTATAATATCAATATTTCAATTCTTAAGCGTAACTTCTACCTGAGAATATGGAATAATAATATTATTTTCATCAAACTTCACCTTGATATTTTCCAATATTTCCCAGCGTGCAGCCCAATAATCTTCAGTTTTTACAAAACAGCGAATGCCCATTTTAATTGAGCTATCCTGAAATGAATCTACGAATATGTTCATTTCTTTAGTATCATCATAATACTTTGAACTTACCACAATATTTTCTAGTGTTTCTTTTACTAGCTTAATATCTGAATCATAGGATACTCCTACAGTAATATCTAATTTTCTAGACTTTTCAGCTGTTACATTAATTATTGAATTAGCAGTGATATTACCATTTGGAATAACAATTATCTTATTGTCATATGTTTTCAACTTTGTATAAAATATATCTATTGATTCTACTGTACCCTCGCACTTTTTATCATTTTCTATAATATAGTCACCAACCTTGAATGGTTTCATTAAAAGAATAAGAACTCCTCCTGCAAAATTTGCAAGGCTTCCCTGCAGAGCAAGACCTATAGATAAACTGGCAGTACCAAGTATTGCTACTAGCGATGTAACCTGAACCCCCACGATAGAAATTGCCATAACAAATACTATGGCATACAGTATCCCCTTAATAACAGATAGCAAAAATCCCTCTACACTATCTTCCATATCACTTTTTTCAAAAGCTCTTTTTATTATTCCAACAAGAAGCTTTGCAACTTTCATACCAACAAACAAGAACAATAAAGCCACCGCAATATCAAATACCTTGTCAGCTAACCAATCAAGTAATTGCTCCCCATACTGTTCTAATTTTGTCTTATCCAAATTTTTTACATCTTCAAAAGAATCTATATCAGATAGAATCATTTTTTACATCCTCCAAATCAATAGATAAAAAGACCAAGCACTATTATTAGTCCCCGGTCTTTTCACGTGTGTATGTTATTTTGTCTTCTTTTTCTTAAACACAGAAATTGAAAGTGGTGGTACATTTACTGATATATAATGTCCTTGACCGTCAATTTCCTCTTTTTTGGCCTGCTTAGCAGTCTTGTTGTTTCTTCCTTCTCCTCCAAACTTGGAGTTATCTGATGAGAAAATCTCTTGCCAGCTTCCACCAGATGGGGTTGCAAGCTTATAAGCCTTATGAGCAATAGGAGTAAAGTTACATATAATTACAAGTGTATCTTCTTCCTTCTTACCCTTTCTCATATATGAGAGAAGACTTGCATTGGCATTATTGCAGTTAATCCACTCAAATCCCTCACTTTTTGAATCAAGCTCGTAAAGTGCCGGCTCACTCATGTAAAGCTTATTCAATTCCTTTACATAACCTTGCATATAAACATGTGCATCAAACTCAAAGAGAGACCAATCAACCTCTGATGCCTCATTAAACTCGGCAAACTGAGCAATCTCCTGACCCATAAAGAGTAATTTCTTACCTGGGTGAGTCATCATATGACCATATGCAACTCTAAGATTGGAGAATTTGTCTTCATATCCTCCCGGCATCTTGGATATCATAGAGCCTTTCTCGTGAACAACCTCATCATGTGATAACACCAAAACAAAATTTTCACTATACGCATACACCATACTAAATGTTAATTCATTATGGTGATACTTTCTATATAATGGATCTAATTTAATATATCCTAAGAAATCATTCATCCAGCCCATATTCCACTTAAAATCAAATCCAAGTCCACCTTCTTCAAGTGTATGTGTCATCATAGGCCAAGCTGTTGATTCTTCTGCGATAAGTAAAACACCTTTATGCTTCTCCTTCATCTGCTTATTAAGCTCTTTAATGAAATCTAAAGCTTCAAGGTTCTCATTACCGCCATACATATTAGGTAGCCATTCTCCACCAGTTCTTCCATAATCAAGATATAACATAGATGCCACAGCATCCATCCTTATACCATCAATATGGTATTTTTCTGCCCAATATAAAGCATTAGCAATAAGGAAGTTCTTAACCTCATTCCTGCCATAATTAAATATATAAGTTCCCCAATGTGGATGTTCTCCTTTTCTTGGGTCCTCATGTTCATAAAGGGCTGTACCATCAAATCTTCCAAGACCATGCTCGTCCTTTGGAAAATGTGCTGGAACCCAGTCAATAATTACACCTATTCCTTTGCTATGTAGATAATCTACAAAATACATAAAATCAGTAGGTGTTCCATATCTTGATGTAGGAGCATAATAACCAGTAACCTGATATCCCCATGACGGATCAAAAGGATGTTCCATAACAGGCATTAGCTCTACATAATTATAATTCATATCATTAAGGTAATCTGCAAGCTGTGGTGCAATATCTCTATAATTATAGAATTCTCTACCATCATCTGGTTTCTTCCACGCACCAAGATGCATCTCATAGATATTCATAGGTTTTTCTGTCGGAGAAGTGTTTTCTCTTACATCTAACCATTTTGAATCTTTCCACTTATAGCTCATATCAACTATACGTGATGCGTTAGCTGGACGAAGCTCTCCTGAGAATGCATATGGATCACTCTTCATAAATACATTACCAGACTTGGCACATATCTCATATTTATAAATTTCCCCAACATATTTGCCAGGTATAAAAAGTTCAAAAATACCAGAGTAATCAAGCTTTCTCATAGGATGTCTTCTGCCATCCCAGTTATTGAAATTACCTACAACAGAAACTCTCTCTGCATTTGGTGCCCACACTGCAAAAAGAACACCATCAACGCCATCAACAGTCATAGGATGAGCACCCATCTTCTCATAGATACTATAATGCTCTCCTTCATTAAATAAACTTACATCTATAGGATCAATAACAGGCTCAAAAATATATGGATCAACATATGTTATATCTTGCCCATCATCGAATTTTACATTAAGTTTATAATCAAATCTTTTCTTATCTTTAATTACTACTGAGAAAAAACCAGGAACTCTCTCTGACGCAAGCGTATATTTCTTCTTAGTAGCTGTATCTATAGCGGTCACCACCTTGGCATCCGGAAGATACACATTTATAAATACATCATCTATACACTCATGCATACCAAGAATATGATGTGGATTATTATGCTTTCCTTGGACTAAAGCATCTACTTCCATCCAATTAATAGCAAATACTTCTTTTCTTCTGGACATGTTTAATATCCCCTCTCTACAGTTTGTGGATAAATATACCACTTCTTAGCTTTGGCTCAAACCAGGTGGATTTTGGTGGCATAAGAAGGCCTGCATCCGCCACATCAAAAAGCTCTTCTATAGAAGTAGGATACATGGAAAACGCTACTGTCATGTCCTCCGAAACTCTTCTCTCAAGCTCTGAAAGTCCTCTGATTCCCCCCACAAAGTCAATACGCTTATCAACTCGTGGATCATCTATGCCAAGTATTGGTTTAAGCAAATTGTCCTGCAATACTGAAACATCAAGACCTGCAACAGGATCATCTGACTTAATTTCGTCCTTGGCTGATAACTTATACCATACATTATCTAAATACATACCGAAGGTATATTTTTCTACAGGCTGTAAAGGCGCTGACACTTCCTCAATTATAAAGCATTCTGATACCTTTGCCATAAATTCTTCTTTAGTATACCCATTTAAATCACTTACAACTCTGTTGTATGGCAAAATCTTAAGCTGATTATGTGGGAACAACACTGATAAGAACTTATCACTTTCAAGCCCTACAGCATTATTATTTTCCGCTCTTCGTTTAAGACCAACCTTTACAGCAGAAGCTGCTCTGTGATGTCCATCTGCAATATAAATGTCATTCATACCAGCAAATGCTTCTCTTACAACTTCAATATCGGCTTCATCACTTATTAACCAAACATTGTGACCAATACCATCATCAGATACAAATGAGTATTCAGCTTCAGCAGATTTAACTCTATTAACAATTTTATCAATTTCTTCCACTGCTCTGTATGCCAAAAATATAGGACCAGTCTGAGCATTACATACATCAACATGAGTGATTCTGTCGATTTCCTTATCCGCTCTGGTATTCTCATGTTTCTTAATTACACCTTGTTGATAATCATCTATAGATGCACACGCTACTATACCTGTCTGATGTCTTCCATCCATAATGAGCTCGTATATGTAATACACATCCTGTTGTTCCTTAATATACTCTCCATCTGCAATCATACCATCCAAAAGCTCTTTAGCTTTTTGATAAACACATGGTGCGTATGTATCAACAGTATCATCGAACTGAGTTTCTGCCCTGTCAATTCTAAGAAATGTATAAGGATTACCCTTTACTACCTGACAAGCCTCTGCTCTGTTATATACATCGTAAGGAAGTGCAGCCACCTGACTTACAATATCTTTTCTTGGTCTAAATGCTGAAAACGGTTTAACTAAAGCCATAAATATCTCCTCGTTATAAGTAATTATCCTCTAATAGCTTTAACTGCCTCGTCAATTGACTTCTTATATGACTCCTCTGTAGAATTATCAAAAATGAATAATTCCGGAATATTTGTAGGCGCGTTAAAGTTCTGAGTTGAAATATACTCATCCCAGTTAGCAAGCTTCCATGAATCTCTATCTGAAGCTCTCTTAATCATACGCTGATGAACTACCTCTATATCAGCGTGTACCCAAACAACAAAAAGTTCGGCATCCTTTTCCTTAAGTTTTGCTCTAAGACTATCAAGATACTCATCATCTCTAATCTCATCAGTAAAAGGAGCATTAATAAGTACAGTATCATTGTAATCTAATGCTTCGAATGCAAGATCTAATACAGCATAGTACTCGTAATCTCTAATCTCTTTCTGGAAGAAATCAGATGAACGGTTATACTCCTCTCCTGCAACAGCAAAAATCTGCTTTGAAAGCACAATAAGAGTATCCTTATCAAGATACACACAATTTGTAAGTGCCTTTCCAAGCTTCTTTGAAATAAATGTCTTACCACATGCTGGTGGTGAAGTAACTAAGATAAGTTTCTTCATATTAAATTGCCTCCTAAATAAAGTTACTTTGTTATTTATACCCAATTAGTATGATTTTATCATAAAATCATTAAACGCACAAGATTTAACTATTAGCAAAGATAAATTGATTTTTCCCATGTCTTTTTGCCTGGTATAGGGCTTCATCAGCCTTTTCATATAGCTTCTCAATGGTTTCTCCATCTTCTGGATAAATACTTATACCTATACTTCCTGATAAATTTATGCCTTCATAATTATCACATATAGCAATAATCGTATCTAGTATTTGTCCTGCTTTTCTTGGAACGATAGATAAATCAGGAACATTTTTCATTAGTGCGAAAAATTCGTCTCCTCCAATTCTTCCTACAACATCAGTTTCTCTAAAATGATGTTTTAACTCACTAGCAAGTGAAATAAGGAATTCATCTCCTGTTTGATGTCCAAATGTATCATTGAGCATCTTAAAATTATCTACATCAAGCATTAGCAACACATGATTCGAATCACTTTGACTTTTTAGGATTTCTCTAATTTGATCCATAGTAGTTTCTCGATTATAAACCATAGTCATCTTATCCATCTTGGCCGCCACAAGCAAATCCTGTTCTGCCTTCTTTTCTGCATCAATATCTTTTGCTGTTAGCAAAGCACATAAATGTCCACTATCCAAATCTGTCAAAAATCTAATTTGATTATGTACCCATCTAACCAATCCATTGGTAAGTCGTCTCTCATATTTAAAAGAAATCTCTGTTTTTCCACTTTCATACAGTCGATATAACATATCTGAAGAAAAATCTTTATAAAAGCTAAATGCTTTAGATTCTCTGTCAAGAATTGAATCCACAGCTGCAAAGGCAAGTTCTTCCACAGTATTACACTGTTCAAAAGTTCCATTTGATATTTCTTTTCTTCTCTGAGATATCATTCTCCACTCATCAACATCAATATAAGACACGGCATATGCCTCTTTAGGAAGTTCAAATAAGTATTTTAATTCCTGTTGATAATGCTGACGAGCCATATATTCTCTTGTAATATCCTTTGTAAGTCCTAATATACCAAGTTTTTTTCCATTATCATCCATAAGGATATACTTGCAGGTAGACCCATATCTTGCATGACCATCCTCGTCAGTAATTGGCTCAACATAATCTATTAGATTATTTCCACTAGCTAGAATTTTCTTGTCATCATCCATATATCGTTTGGCAAGGTTTTTATCTTCGAGAATGTCCATATCAGTGAATCCTATAAGTTGAGATTCATCTTCCTTACCCATCATCTTGACAAAAGCATCTGAAGCTCCTATGTACGCCTGATTGACATCCTTAATAAACACCATATCCTTTGTACCTCTTATCAAAGCACGATATGCTGATAAAATTATAGCATTATATTCGTCAATATTTCTTTTGTCTACCATATATTCATCCCCATATTATTATAAAATGCTACCTTAAGTTATTATATACTGTTCCAGCAGTCATCTTATACCCCTTATATTGTGCTAATTCATCAATAGTTACCAGCTGATAACCTCTGTTAATCAAAGATGGTATCAACGTTTCCGTTGCAACGGCTGTTGAGTAATGTATATCGTGTAATAATACTATATCGCCATCCTGAACATAATTTAATACATGATTAGTAACATATGATGCACTTCTATTTGCCCAATCTCGTGGATCAACGGACCACATAATTAAAGGTTTACCAACAGTGTTACAAACTGTCTGATTCATACTTCCTCCAGGCGGTCTCATAACAGTTGGATTAACGCCTATAATGGATTTTACAACTGCATCTGTTGACTGAATTTGATTCTGTATTGAGCCAACAGACTGACCAGCCAACATAGGATGACTCCATGTGTGATTTCCTATTTGACAACCCATATTATAAGCTCTTCTAACCTGATTAGGAAAACTGTTTACCTGACAACCTATAACAAAAAACGTTGCCTTTGCATCATATTTTTCTAGAACATCCAACACTCTATCTGTATATATTCCAGGACCATCGTCATATGTAATAGCTATCATAGGCTTTGTTGGGTCTATCATCTTATTTGTAGGTGCTGCCGGAAACTTTGGTGTTGTTCCCTTTTGACACATAATAATCTGAATTGCTTCAAGTCTCTTTGACTCTCCTGTTGTTCCAGCTTTTGCTCCATTAGAAACCCAATTCATCCAGCCATACTTCTGACAGTGAACGCGATAATAAATATCATAGTGCTCTGCAATCTCACCAGTCAATTTTATTTCAATAGCTTCAAGACGCTTTGACTGTCCTGTTGTTCCACTTAACGCGCCTCCTGAAACCCAATTCATCCAGCCATATGATTGCACATGAGTTCTATACTGAATATCTCCTGAATACTCTTTAGTATTAAGAGAAATGTTTATACCTTCTAATCGCTTATTAATTCCCCATGAACCATTTGCATTTCCATCTCTAGAATAATCTCTCCATCCTAATACTTGTACATGGGTTCTATATTTTACTAAGCTAGCTCTATTTACAAATTCATTATCTGTAATTCCAGGTGCAACTCCTCCTTTTTCCACTAGACAAATCTGAATAGCTTCAACCCTTTTTGACGCACCACAACTACCAGCAGACTCACCATTTTTAGCCCAACCAAGCCAGCCAAAGCTCTGTGCATGAACTCTGTAATATATATCATAGTAATTAGCTATTTCACCTGTTAATTTAATCTGTACAGCCTCAACTCTCTTTGCCTGTCCCTCTGTTCCAGAAACTGCAGAGTCACTAACCCAGTTCATCCAACCATGGGCCTGTACGTGAGTTCTATATGTAACACTTCCACTGTAAGGACTATTATCTAATTTGATTTTAAGGCTTTCTACTCTTTTACCTTTTCCTTCTGTACCACTAGTAGCTCCGTCAGACACATAGTCCATCCAACCGTAAGATTGTACATGGGTCGAATAGCTAATACCTATTTCTTTACTTCCTTCCACAGTTTCATCTGTTGAAACTTTATCAACTACATCTTCTACAACATTTTCTGTTGTTTCTTCCGCTATAACTTTAGCATCATTTTCCGTAGCTACATCAATTACTTCCATCACTACTTCTGTTGATGATTCATCTGCCACATACTGATTCAATTCATCCGCCTCGTTTGCTTTTGCTGTCATCATACATAATGAGCAACAAGCACAAACTAGCAAACACAGAAAAAATACTTTTAACTTTAATTTCTTCATCTTTTGTTTCCTCCCGTTTCCACATAATATTATACTATATCCGACACTTATCAACAAGATTAAAAAAAGCTGATTTTCCATCAGCTTTTGCAATTTTTTCATATATTTTGTTTTAAATTAAGTTTTAAACACCATATTTAGTTATTTCCCTAGAATGCTATTGGATTTTTTTAAGCCTTTCATCTGTAAAGTCAGTTTCCATCTCTGTGTTATCATTATATAGCAAAAAGCTATATCTACAGCTGTATCCAACACCATCCTCAATATACACATATACTGGTTCTGATTCTTCATCCTTAGAAACACTACACGCATAAAAACTATTTGTTAATGTCCAATTCCCTTCTGTATTTTCATATACAGAAACCATTCCTTCACCATCATCATAGTAAAATTCTACACGAACTGTGCCCTCTTCATCCTCCCAGATTCCTTCAACCAACGCAAAACACTCCGTTTGGTAGGCCTCATGCTCAGCTTTAATCTCTTCCTGTCTCTTTTTTTCATCATCTGTATAATATGTATCCAAATCGCCATTTTCTTCATATCCTAAATCATCAGCCCATGAATTTACAATCATGGCATACCTGTCGGAATCCAGATATCTAATTTCCAGATACAAATTACTTTCTACATCTATTCTTAATCCACTGATTTGGGGTGCATTTTCACTGTATATTGCCAATGAATCATTCATTAATTTGAACTCTACATCCTTTTCCAAAAGGTTAAAGTCACTAGAATAGCAAGCTACATTATCCACTGATGATATAGAATCCTCTGTAAAATGCAAAACAATCCTGTCAGAATATACACTAGTCTTTGTTATAGCTATAGACAATATCTCATCATTAGAATACTTATATGTAGCTACAGGCTTTTCCTTACCACAGGCTGTTAACAAGCATATAGCAAATAGACTAATACAAATTAATAATTTCTTCATTACCTTATCCCCTCTTTTTCAAGAATTCAACATTCCCACAGTCTCATGGAACGACACACATTTTGCATATCTATTATTCCACATAAATTCATTGTAGTACTTGTAGGTCTGCTCTCCTGTCATAAAATTATTATCAAATGTGGAATTTGTATATTCCGGTACTATCATATTAAAGCCATGCTCGAAGCCACACTTTATGGTTGCATCCATACAATAGTCTGTCTGAAGTCCAACCACAATTACTGTATCTTCTCCCTTATCTTTAAGGTACTCTAATAATCCTGTATCCCGAAATGCACTGTTAACTGTCTTGTCAAATATTTTTTCTCCATCCAAAGGGGCAAAGCCTTCGTATATTTCAAAGCATTCCTTGCCTTTAGTCAACTCACAGTCCAGTCCATCATCATGCCTAACATATATAACCTCTATATTGTTCTTGCGAGCAACTTCTATCAAGCATTTTACCCTTTCTTCAAAAACCTCAAAATTGTAGAGTTTATTATTAGTAATCATTTGTTGTGTATCTACTACTAGAAGAACCATATTTACCTCCTTTACCTTACTCCAACACTATTTCCACTCCAGGAAAGGCTATTGGTACAAGCATCAAAATCATAACAGTGAACACAATACAGACTAGCAAATAATTTAAAAATCCCTTTGATTCCTTAATTGCATTCTCCCGTTGTCTTATGGTTCTTCCAGGGATAAATGAAACTATAGCACCTCCAATAATACCCGCTAACAAAAAATCAGCATTTTTACCTATGAAAAACAATATAATATCAATAACACAGCCTATGGCTAAAATAACCCTTCTTATCTTGACATTATCAAATAATATATATGTCACAAGCCATATACAAGCTACTATAATTCCACCAATTAATATGATATCTTGTTTATCCATTAAATCTCCTACTCCATCATTATCTTCTTTTTAATAATACGTTTTTAAAGTTAAATTTTATTGTCCAATTCTGATTTTAATTTCAAAATCTTTTTTTCTATCTCTTTAATTACAATTATAAACTCCTCATCTGACTTCCCTGTAGGGTCCTCTAATCCCCAGTTGTCATAAAATGGTCTTCCCACATAGGGGCATCCCACATTACAGCCCATAGATATTGCCACATCAGGTTTAGGTATGTCGGTAATCAACTTAGAATACTGGGTTTTCTCCATATCTATACCATACATTTCTTTCATCAATCTAACTGCATCCTGATTAATCTGTAGCTTAGTTTCAGTTCCTGCGGAATAGCTTTCGAATACATCTGCTGCCAAATGCTTACCCAACGCCTCTGCTATCTGACTTCTACAGGAATTATGAACGCATATAAATGCCACCTTTTTCTTACCAGAATTATAGAATGGACATCTATCTCCTATACACTGCTGATTCTTATGATAATAACCACATACAATATCACTGTTTTCTAAGGTAACATCATAATTCTCATTTACAAACTCTATAGCTTCCTGAAAGCTTAGAAATGCATCTCTCTTACAGCATCTGGGGCCACCTACCTGGGCTAACCTAGATAGCGCCTTGGATGTGAAATGCATATGCTTACCCCAAGTATCGTCTGTAGAAAGGGGTCCTGTACCATCTATAATTGAAAGGGCTGCTCC
>SVEI01000028.1 GCA_015057445.1 Lachnospiraceae bacterium
AAAAGTCTGTTATGTCAGATGAGGAGCTAAAAAGCTATGTAGAGAGCACATTTGACGAGGGTAGCTACTTCTTGTATATGCCTTACAGTGAGGACGAAATTGCAAATGCAAAGGACAAGCTGATTAACATTGCAGCTCAAACTGCAGATGAAAGGCTTAGTAATGTAATAAATGATGTGATAATACCACAGCTTGATGCAAGTGTTGATACATATGCTGATAGTGATAATACTATTACTGACGAGATGAAATTCCAAAGCTTAAATGTGATAGCAGGAATGGGTAATGAACTGATGTCATGTGAGATGTGTAATGTCATAGGAACCATTGATGGAGAGTATTATCTAATTGAAGCTTATAGAGATAAGACAAATCAGTTTGTCAGATTAAGCAAGCTAAGCGATACTGGCAAAGCTGCTACAGATGTGGGACCTGGTTACGCTGAGATGACAGGTGAGGCTAATTCCTGTGAATACAGTAGGGAAGAGGCTCAGCAGCTGGCTCTTGACTATGTAAATGGACTTGGCATAGAGAATATGTCAGTAGTATATACTGCAGATGTTTTAAGTAGTAGTTATGATGCTGGGGAGGAAATAGTTTATATAGGAGAGGGCTATGATAACTCATCAAAGCTTGAAGGCTATAATGTATATCTGGCTCGTAGCTATGATGACTACAAAACTGTATTTACTTCAGAGCAGTTTATGAATTGGTATGATGTGGCTTATGAGGACACAGCTTCAGGAGAAGTAGTAACCATGAGAGGAAGCGAGTTCATAAGAGTATGGGTAACTAGTGATGGTGTAGCAGCCTATGAAAGCTGTAATGAATTAACTGAGGTAAATGTTACGGCGGAAGCGGCTAATCTCTTAGATTTTAATTCTGTTAATGAGGTGGCGAAGGATTACATAATGGATTTTGCCAATAACTATGAAGCCGCATTTGATGTTGATAGAATTACCTTAGGATATGCAATGGTGGAACAGGATGGAAAATATACAGTTATACCGGCATGGTATTACTTTATGTCAGATGGAGATGTTAATAACATCGATGCATATGAATTTCCGGTTGTGGTAATCAATGCATTAGATGGAACTACAGTAGAACTTGTGACAAGTTCTTTGCAGTAGAGGTTACAGTAGAAATGTGGTTTGTAAAATATAGATGATTTTTAATTGTTAATTGTAAATAAGATGAACCCTCCATAGATTTAATGTGTGTATTATACAGCAGGAAGCTTGCCCTTCCTGCTGTTTTTGTGTAGAGATAAATTAAAAGCAAGCTGGTTTGGGTATAGGACTGCTGGAAGCGAAGCACTATACCCGGGAATGTAGAAAAGGTAGGCAACAAGGGGGAATTTAATTGAAAAATAACAGTACCTCATATATAATATAACAAGTTTTAACTTACGCGCATTCTATGCGCAAACCCCAAAGCAATAAACAGACGAATATAGAAACCAAAACAAACATAACAATAACAGGAAGCAAATTATGAACATATTAACAGTAGATAACATTACAAAAGCATATGGCGTAAGGAAAATCTTTGATAATGCCTCCTTCTATCTTCAAGAAGGTGAGAAAGCAGGAATTATCGGTATCAATGGTACAGGTAAAACTACACTTCTTAAAATCATCGCAGGTATAGAAAGTCCTGACACAGGAAGTGTAATTATGGCCAACAATTTAACTGTAAGATACCTTCCACAGACTCCCGTGTTCAATGATTCAGACACCGTGTTACAGGCAGTGGTTAGAGATAATAAGACTGAAGAAAATCAGTGGACCATAGAAAGTGATGCTAAGTCTATGATGACTAAGCTTGGAATAGATGATTTTGATGAGCTATGTGGACATTTATCAGGTGGACAGAAGAAGAGACTAGCATTGGTTTCTGTGTTGCTTGCAAAGCCAGATATATTGCTATTAGATGAGCCTACAAACCATTTGGATAACGAGATGTCTACTTGGCTTGAGGAGCAGCTTAAGAGCTACCGTGGCTCCATAATAATGATTACCCATGATAGATATTTCTTGGATAGTGTAGCAACTAGAATCATAGAGGTGGATAAGGGAAGCATATACTCTTACGAGGAGAATTATTCTGGATATCTAAATCTAAAAACCTTGAGAGAGGATATAGCAGACGCACAGGAGAGAAAACGTCAGTCCATTTTAAGAGTTGAGCTAGAGTGGGTAAAGCGTGGCGCTAGAGCCCGTTCAACCAAGCAGAAGGCAAGACTTGAGAGATATGAAGAGTTAAAGAATACAGCAGCCCCAGTGAAGGACGAAAGCGTGGAGCTTGGTTCTATGGCATCCCGTCTAGGAAAAACTACTATAGAGCTTCATGGCATAAGCAAGAGCTTTGATGGAAGGACTATAATTAAAGACTTCTCCTATAGTTTTCTCAAGAATGACCGAATCGGTATAATAGGTCCAAATGGTGCGGGAAAGTCTACCCTTCTTAAAATGATAATGGGTGAGTACACTCCTGACTCTGGCAACACAGAGATAGGTCCAACGGTACGAATAGGATACTTTGCCCAGGAGATAAAGCTTGGTGAAGATATGGATCCTAATCAGAGAGTTATAGACTACATAAGAGATGTGGCGGAATATGTAGAGACCGAAGATGGAAAGATTACTGCGGCAAGACTTTTGGAGAGATTTTTATTTAAGGGTGAAGATCAGTATGGACTTATAGGAAAGCTATCTGGTGGTGAGCGAAGAAGACTATATCTATGCAAGGTGCTAATGTCGGCGCCTAACGTACTAATTCTAGATGAGCCAACCAATGATTTGGATATAACTACACTTACAGTTCTAGAAGACTACCTTGACCATTTCAATGGAATAGTAATCACAGTATCCCATGATAGATACTTCCTAGATAGAGTAGTTAGAAGAATATTTGCCATTAATTCAGATGGTACTCTTAGACAAAGCGAGGGAGGATATACTGACTATGAAATTCGTATAGCTTTTGAGAGTGGAGAACTTGGAAACACATCAATTAATCAGTCAGCAAAAAGTTCAAATGGCAATACCCAAGCATCGGAGAACTCTGTCAGCAACTGGAAGCAAAAACCACGGGAGAAAAAACTGAAATTCTCCTACAATGAACAAAGAGAATATGAAACCATTGAAGATGATATTGCAAAGCTTGAGGAGAAACTGCAGGACGTAGAAAACGACATAGTGAAATATTCCAGAGACTTTGCAAAGCTAAATGATTTAACTACGGAAAAAGAAATTCTTGAAGAACAGCTTTTAGAGAAGATGGAACGCTGGGAATACCTAGAGGACCTAGCAGCAGCCATCCAGGCACAGAAAAACAACTAAATCAAAACCAAGTCAAGAAAGGTAGATTATTGAAAAAAAGATTATCCACCCACCAATAATGAATAACATATAGAAATAGAAAGGAGAGAGTGTTGCAAGGAATTACTATTTGCAACACATTGAAAACCATTATGAAAGTAATATTATTAAACGGTAGTCCACGTGGTAAAAAGTGTACATACACAGCGCTAGAAGTAATTGCAAAGAGATTAGAAGAACTAGGAATTGAATCAGAGATATTTGACATCGGAGCTAAACCTGTGGCAGGATGCATTGGTTGTGCATCTTGTGTGAATACAGGAAAATGTTTTGTGGATGATGGAGTAAATGAATTCGTAGCTAAGATGAGAGAAGCGGATGGGCTTATTGTAGGTTCTCCAGTTCACTATGCTGGTGCCAGCGGTCATGTTACATCATTCTTAGATAGAGCATTCTATTCAGGTGGCTCGGCTATGCAGGGAAAACCAGGAGCAGCAATTGTAAGCTGTAGAAGAGGAGGAGCATCTGCAGCTTTTGATCAGCTGAATAAGTATTTTACTATTTCCAATATGCCTATTGTGTCGTCTAATTATTGGAATCAGGTACATGGAAATACACCAGAGGAAGTACTTCGAGACGAAGAGGGAATTCAGACTATGGAAATACTGGCAGACAATATGGCTTGGTTATTAAAGTGTATCCAGGCAGGAAAAAATGCTGGAATCAATCTTCCAGAGAGAGCCCCTAAGATTAGAACCAATTATATAAGATAATGGAAAAAGGTTGCCTACATTAAGTGTGGGCAACCTTTTAGGTTGGTGAACAAATATATGAAACCCAATAGGGTGGTTTTGGCTACATAAAGATTTTTTTGTTATATTTGTCTCTATATTTTTTTGGAGTTAGTCCAAAAAGCTCTGTAAATGAAGCAGTAAAGTGACTTTGCGATGAAAAATGATAATATTCCGATATGTCTGTAATGCTTATATCACTGTATTGCAACATATTTGCAGCAGCCTTAAGTTTCTCCTCTTTGATGTATGCAGATATTGACTGACCAGTTTCCTTAGAGAAAAGCTTGGACAGATATGATGATGTCATATTCAGAGCATCTGCAATATCTGTGAGAGTAATTCTTGCGTTAAGATTATTACTTATATAATCAATAGCTTTTGCAGTTTGTCGAGAATAGGACTGTCTTTTCTTTGTTTCGTGCATTGTATTAGTGTAATCATTAACCATTTTGTCTCTCAGTTGAAAAACTTGCTGAACAGTGGTTAAGGTGTCCACTTTCTGAATATATAAATCACTCATACCGTAGGCCACTTCTCTGTCTAAACCTTCTTCAAGACAAAGTCTAGATACAAGAGCAGCCAAAATTGCAAAATGATACTTTTGACTTTGTACTGGATCTTGAGAGAGAAGGCCTTGAAGTTGTTCGTTTTCCTCAAAGTTATTACTTTTGGCAAATAAATACTTGTATTCTTCAACCATGGATTTATTTCCAGTTGCAATGGCTCTATAAAATCCAAATTCATGATCCAATTCAGGGTGTTTTATATTATATTCTCTATTTAAAAATATACTGTGATTTAATTCTTTTTTTATACTCATAAACAACGCTCCCCGATAGTAAAGGCATAGTAAAGATTTATAAATCGACGTTCTTTTTGCTTGCAATTTTTTATAGTATAACAAAAAAATGAAAAAAAAGATATAAAAATGATATAAAAAGATTATTTTATTTTGTAAAATAATATCGAACCAAGGGACAAGAGAGAACTTGGTGATTGATAATTAGCATATCACAGATGTTTCATCTGTGCATATAAATATGGAATCCCCCCAAGATTCATATTAGTGTCTTTTAAGACACACATTTCTCCTTCGCGTTATAATATAACGCAGAAAAATCCGCTCTCCCCAAGCGGATTTTTTACTTTAGAAAAATTTTAAAAAGTACAGAAGATGAAAATGGCGACAAGGAATCCTTGTCGTCATTTGACGTTTAACTTAGCCATTCTTATAAGAGTTATTAATTATGTTAGTTATATCTGTGATTATTTTTACGACTCTTTCCTGATCAATAGTTTTGTACTGCTGATAAGCGTTGTAACAACCATGAACAAGATAAGTGATATAAATGTTTGTTTTTAAATCAGCACGAAGCTCAGGATGTTGCTTGTAGATTGTTGACTTAACACCTGCCTCTATACCGGAAGTGAGAACTCCAACTCTTGAACCACTAAATAGAGTTTTAAAAGGTTGACCAAGAGCCAGGGCTCTATTAAAAATATCAAAGGCTACATCGCTTAAGCTTTCCAATATATTATCAGGACAATCCACATCCTTCATAATATCGTCGATAAGCTCTTGTTCTATTTGTTCAGTTAAATCATAGATGTCTTTGTAATGAAGATAGAAGGTTTGTTTGCTAATCTGCGCCTTGTCAGTGAGCTCTTTTACAGTAATCTTTTCTATAGGCTTTTTTTCTCTAAGCTGGATGTACGCATTGAATATATTGTTTTTTGTTTTCTGAATTCTCAAGTCCATTGACTAAAACCCCCGATTTATCAAATAATTGTCTTATTGTTTTGCATAGTTAATAAAGTGACTATAGTAAATATATGGTTAATTATATTACATTGCACAAAAAATGTCAAAATATCTGTGGCAAAGATAAAAAATATTGAATTTGATAATTACTTTTAACTGTATTTCTGATAAGATAAGTATATTAATGAGATTATATAAAGGAGAGCGCTATGTTATATACAGAACTTACAATTAAAGCTATGAGAATTGCTTATGAAGCTCACAAGGAACAATACGACAAGGGTGGAGTTCCATATATTTTTCATCCTTACCATCTGGCAGAGCAGCTTGAAGATGAGTATCATATTTGCGTAGCTCTTCTTCATGATGTAGTGGAAGATACAGATGTAACTCTTGGGGATTTAGAGAATGCAGGATTTCCAGAGGAGATAGTGGAGGCTGTAGGTGTTTTGACAAAGCCTAAAGGAGCAGATTATTTTGAGTATGTTAGAAAGGTTAAATCTAATCCTATAGCTAAGAAAATAAAACTATTAGATTTGGCACATAATTCAGATCCTAGTAGACTTGTAAATGGTAAAGAAAAAAGTGCAAGCCATTTGGAAAAATATGCAAAAGCCAAGGCAATACTATTAGAAGAGTAGGAATGATTATATGACTAAAAAACAACGCGCACTAGCGGTTATAGAAAGACTGAAAATGGAATACCCTGTAGCAGAGTGTACTCTGGAATATGACCAGGCTTGGAAACTATTGGTGGAGGTTCGCCTTGCTGCCCAGTGTACAGATGCTAGAGTAAATGAAGTGGTTAAAGGGTTGTATGCCAAGTATCCAACAGTGGAAGCCTTAAGTGAGGCTACAGTAGATGATATAGAGGTCATAGTAAGACCATGTGGCCTAGGGAAAAGCAAGGCAAGGGATATCAGTGCTTGTATGAAGATACTGCATGAAAAATATGATGATGTTGTGCCTTCGGATTTTGATGAATTGCTTTCCCTACCAGGAGTGGGTAGAAAAAGTGCAAATCTCATTGTTGGTGATGTGTATGGAAAGCCTGCAATAGTGACTGACACACATTGTATAAGAATAACCAATAGAATAGGATTGGTAGAAGGAACAAAGGACCCTAAGAAAGTTGAGATGGCTCTTTGGAAGATAATTCCACCTGAAGAGGGCAATGATTTTTGTCATAGAATTGTTTATCACGGAAGGGCAGTTTGTACTGCAAGAACAAAACCTAACTGTGAAAAATGTTGTTTGAAAGATGTCTGTAAAAAAATAGGAGTATAATTTGGGAGACAGCTATGAGTGACTTTAAGATAGAAGATATAATAGGTGTAATATTTGACTTTAATGGTACCATGTTTTTTGATTCTGAAAAGCATGTAAAAGCATGGAGTCTTTACATTGAAGAGTTAATAGGTACAAAGTTAAGTGATAGCGATATAGAGCAGTATGTTAAGGCATTACCGGGTAGAAAGCTTATTGAACATTATCTTGGATATGACATATCCGATGATATGTATGAACAGCTGTCAGAAGAGAAAGAAAATATTTACAGAAGGCTTTGTATAGAAGATAAAGAGAATCTTAAATTAGCTCCAGGATTGGAGAAATTTTTAGATTATTTGACTGAATATAATATTCCAAGAACTATAGCTACAACAGCACCTATGTCCAATGTTATGTTCTATTTTGAAACCTTTGATTTGTATAGATGGTTTGATACAGATAAGCTTGTTTTTCATGATAAGAGACTAAGGGACAAACCATATCCGGACCAGTATTTAGTTGCATGTAAGATGATTGATAAGGAACCCGGGAAATGCATGGTATTTGAGGATTCTGAGTCTGGAATTCAGTCTGCTACAGCAGCAGGCATAAAATATATAATTGCTGTAAATGGAGATAATCTTGGATTAGAAACTAAGGATTATGAAACAGTTAAGGTTGTAATTAGAGATTATGAAGAGTTGGGAGAGGATTTTGAACTTCCATCGTAGTTTAATAGTATAGGGGGTAAAAAAATGTCATATAGATATCAAACATTTAAAATTTTTTCTACAAGAGATAATCTTCAGTTGGATGCTCTTGCCTGTATTCCAGATAAGATAGAAGGTGTTATTCAAATTGCTCACGGTATGTGTGAAGTGAAGGAAAGATACAAGCTGTTTATGGGATATATGGCTGACAAGGGATACCTTTGCGTAATTCATGACCACAGAGGACATGGAGAAAGTGTAAAGTCAGATGAGGATTTGGGATACTTTTACGATGGTGGTCACAAGGCTATGGTGGAGGATATCTATACTGTAATGGGAGCAGTAAAAGCTCGAATTGCGCCTGACACACCTTATATTTTGTTAGGTCATAGTATGGGAGCATTGGCATCAAGAGTTTTTTTGAAAAAGTACGACTACCACATAGATAAGTTGATTATGGTGGGAAATCCATCCAAACCATTACTTACAGAGGTTGGAAAATATATTGCAGAAATCTTAGCTAAAATAAAAGGAGGAAAAAAGCGCTCTAAGCTTTTGAACTGGATTACAGTAGATTCTCCTTATGAGAGTAAGTTTAAAGATGATGGAATTAAATTCGCGTGGATGACGTCGGATCTTGAACAGGTGAAAGCCTTTAATGCCCATCCAAAATGTGGAGTTCCATTTACAATATCTGGATATGGAGAATTGGCAAAACTTACTCATGAAGCATATTCAAAGAAAGGATGGGGGATGAAGAATCCTGACATTCCAATACTAATTGCTTCTGGAAAAGAGGACCCATGTCACTTAGGACCTAGAAATTTTGGTAAAAGTGTACATCACTTAAAGAATGTGGGATATAACAATATAAAAGCTAGATTGTATGGAAAAATGCGTCACGAAATTCTGAATGAAAAGGATAAAATAAGGGTATATAAGGATATATATGAATTTATTAAGGAATAGGTGGATGCAATGTTGAGATTTAATATTTCAATAAATGATATTGGTAGAGATGTGATAATAAAAAGTACCATGAAAAAATATCATTTTAGCGACACTGATGATAAAGCATTATCTGACATATATGGTGAGATAGTGGAAAAATGTCAGCCATATGCCATTTACAGAATTAATCATAGGACAACAGGTATAAGATATATTGATGAGTCACAGACCGCAGTATGCGCAATTACGATGGGTCAGGCTATGGATGATATTTTAGATGGATACAAGGATGAGAAGATGTTAGATAAAGCATATATGGCAGAATGTCTGGCCAGCGAAATGCTACTTCGTATGTATGATGTATTTAATCAGGAATATTCTAAGTATCACAGAAGGTATGTGAACAGATATATTTTCATAGGAGATACCATACCCCTTACAAATATGCAGACTATTTTAGATGATATTTATGATAATGACGACCCTGAGAACAGAGAGATAAGGGCAAATGAATACGGTGTATTAATTCCTAGCAAAAGTGTAGTGTTTTATGCCTTGCTTACAGATAATCCTAAGCAGATTTGCGCAGGGATATGTGCAAGCTGCGGGAGAGCGGATTGCCAGCAAAGCGATATAAAATCAACAGTTACTTTAAATTACGGAATACAGAAGATTCTTGGCAATCTTAAGGAGGTTCCAAATGGATAAAGAAAAACAATATATTATGGCTCTTGATTCTGGTACAACCAGTAACAGATGCATATTATTTGATAAAGGTGGAAATATTTGTTCAGTAGCTCAGAAGGAGTTTACTCAAATGTTTCCGAACCCTGGTTGGGTGGAACATGATGCTGAAGAAATATGGTCCACTCAACTTGGTGTGGCTGTAGAAGCTATAAATAAGTGTGGAGCATCTACGGAAGAAATCGCAGGAATTGGAATCACTAATCAAAGGGAAACAACCATTGTTTGGGATAAAAATACTGGAAAACCTATATACAATGCTATTGTTTGGCAGTGTAGAAGAACAGCTCAGTTTTGTGATGAACTAAAGGCTAGTAAGGCTTTGGAATGTGGTATACAGGGTAGCTTAACCTCAGGTATGGAGATAACAAAGGAAACTACCCTAGAGGATGTGATTAGATATAAGACAGGATTGGTGGTGGATGCTTATTTTTCTGCCACCAAGGTTAAGTGGATATTAGACAATGTT
This sequence comes from Lachnospiraceae bacterium, assembly GCA_015057445.1. Lineage (GTDB taxonomy): Bacteria > Bacillota > Clostridia > Lachnospirales > Lachnospiraceae > Coprococcus_C. The sequence continues at coordinate 10,026 of SVEI01000028.1, forward strand.
GATGGGGCTAGAGAAAAAGCAAATAGAGGAGAACTGCTTTTTGGTACTGTAGAAACATGGCTTATATGGAAGCTCACAGGTGGAAAGGTACATGTGACAGACTACTCAAATGCCTCAAGAACAATGATGTTTAACATTAACTCCCTAGAGTGGGATGATGACATATTAAGGATTTTGAAAATACCAAAGTCAATGTTGCCTGAAGTGAAGTGTAGCAGTGAGATATATGGATATACAAAGTCCAGTGTTATAGGTGGAGAAATTCCTATAGCAGGTGCGGCAGGGGATCAGCAAGCTGCCTTATTTGGACAGAATTGTTTTGCCAAGGGTAGTGCAAAGAATACATATGGAACAGGTTGTTTCCTACTAATGAATACAGGGGATAAACCTGTGTTTACAGACAACGGTTTGGTTACTACTATCGCCTGGGGAATAGATGGAAAGGTTACTTATGCTTTGGAAGGATCCATATTCGTGGCGGGAGCAGCTATCCAGTGGTTAAGAGACGAGATGCAGTTTATAAGACATGCGGCTGAGAGCGAAGAATTGGCATTGGAAGTTAGTGATACCAATGGTTGTTATGTGGTTCCTGCATTTACAGGTCTTGGAGCGCCTTACTGGGATCCTTATGCAAGAGGAACTATAGTAGGACTAACTAGGGGAGTGAACAAGAATCATATTGTAAGAGCTACCCTTGATTCTATAGCATATCAGGTTAGTGATGTGTTAGGTGCCATGGGAGAAGCTTCAGGAATTAACCTAGTGTCACTAAATGTGGATGGTGGTGCCAGCGCTAATAATTACCTTATGCAAACTCAGGCAAATATTATTAATGTGACGGTGAATAGACCGATTTGTATAGAGTCTACTGCTCTTGGTGCAGCTTACCTTGCAGGTCTTGCAGTGGGATATTGGGAAGATTTTCAGGATATAAGTAAGAACTATGGAATAGATAAGACATTTGCGCCAGATATGGATGAATCAACAAGGGATACTATGTTAAAGGGCTGGAAAAAAGCTGTCAGCTACGCATTTAACTGGGCAAAGGAATGAGAGACGTGTAGGTGCATAATGGATGTTAAAATGGCATAAGGAAATGAAAGGAGAACAATTATGAGTAATAATAGAAATCATAAGAGTAAGGCATCAGATGCAATTATCTCCACAGTATTTTTAATCTGGTTTGTAGCATCTATAGGGTTGCTAATATATTTTGCAAAAACTGGGAAGACAGCACTTGCTTTGGCTGTGTTTGGACAATACTTTTTGGTGTTTGGAATAGCAGGTATGGTAAGCTCAATATCTTCAGGTGGATTTAGGTTAAGTACATTGCCAATTCTTTTGTTTCCTATAGTTGGATTAACTACACTTGCAGGAGGAATTATAACCCAGTATGGTTCGGAGGAGTTTAAGAAAAAATGCATAGATTCCTTGCCTATGGTATTTATTATACTGTTCATAGTAATTGGGATTTGCCTGATTATATGTGGTCTGTACAGTGGGCTTTATCTTAAGCTTGTGTGCAAGGAATATGTTAGTGCTCAGTGTATAGAAGTGAGAAAACAATATATGGGAGATAAGGGAGAAAAGTACTGTCCTGTATATACTTATGAATATAATGGTCAAAGCTATAAGGCTTGCGATGATGTGTACACTGATAAATATTTTCACACAGTGGGCATTGATTATGAGCTATACATAAATCCAAAGAAACCTACCCAGTTTTATGAGCCACGAAAATCTACTGGCACAGGAATTTTCTTGATTGGTTTTGGCGTGATTATAGTTGCCTTTATGGCATTCGTGTTATTTATGATAAATAAATAGATGTGATAATCGAAGGTTATGATATGAAGTAGTTTTAATATTAGAAATTTTGATGTGTTGCAAGGAGGAATAATTATGAACCCAATGGCATTAATGAAGATAAAAGGATTAGTTGATAAGTTTAAGAGTAATCATCCTAAAGTGCCGCTTTTCTTTAATGATGCGGCAAGAAGTATAGGTGAGGGTAGCATTATAGAAATAAATATTACCACAGCTGAAGGAAGAAATCTTTGTACTAATATGAGGGTTACTAAGGAAGATTTGGAATTGGTAGAACAGTTGAAGAATATGGGAAATTAAAGAGAAACTGCATAATATAATGTGTAGACAAAAAAGTATATGTCAGAGAATCAAGAAGACAAGGAAAAGCATATGGCGGCGGATCAAGAAGACAAGGAAAAGCATATGTCTGAAAAATAAGAGTTGAAGAAAGAAGAAAAAGTAGTGGAAAAACCTGATAATGTTGCAAAGGCTAGTGTTCCTGGTAAAAGGGCTATAGATAGTAGTGATGCTAACCATAAGTTGATAAAAAAATCGGATATTATTTTACTAGTGGTGATATTGTTAGTTGCTGTGATTGGTGTTTCATACATTATGTCAACTAAAGAACCAGGTGGAAAAGTTGTCATTTCCATAGATGGGGAAGTGATTGAAGAATTTCAGTTGTCTGATGACCATGAATACCAGATGGTTACGGATAATGGTAATAACCTTATCGTAATTAAAGCTGGTGTGGTGGATATTACAGAAGCAGATTGCCCAGACAAGGTGTGCGTCAATCATGTGCCTATAGAAAATGTGGGAGAGACAATAATATGTTTGCCACATAAGCTGGTAGTGGAGATAGTAGAATAAAGTGCCAATATGAGGAGTATGGAATCTAGTAAGAAATAACAATTTGTAGAATATGAAATCTGATAACCCTAAAATAATTACAATTAAAGATAGTAATAGAAGTGAAGGCTCTGGAAGGACCAATAAGGAAATTGCTCTTACCGGAGTTTTTATTGCCCTTGCAATGATACTTTCATATCTTGAAAGCTTGGTTCCTATAGGCTTTGCAGTTCCAGGTATAAAGCTTGGTCTAGCAAATCTAGTTACCATAGTTGCGCTATATAAGCTGGGGCTTAAGGACACCATAATAATAAGCTTAGGAAGAATTCTTTTGTCGGGAATTCTCTTTGGCAATATGATGGTGATTATTTATAGCTTGGCTGGTGCATTTCTTAGTATTCTTGTGATGGTTTTAGTGAAAAAAACAAAAGTGTTTTCTTCAACAGGTGTAAGCATTTGTGGTGCTATATTCCACAATCTAGGTCAGATAATTGTGGCAGTAATAACTTTAGAGAATGGGAATATAATGTATTACATGCTAGTGCTAGCCATAGCGGGTGCAGTAGCGGGAACCGTTATTGGAATTTTGTCAGGAATTATAATACGTAATATACGAATATGATAAATTAGCGGTTTATGGGCATGCGATAAAATAATGGTTTACGGGTATATAGGAGATTTAAGATTCCTGTATACCCGTAATTTTTAATATCTACCTTCATTCACGGGTATACAAAGAAGCAAGCAGTTTCATGTAGGAGCACAGATTATATACATAAATGGCACATTTAGTAAATAAATACCTGTTATTTCATTTAAGAGCACAAAATCTAGTTGATAACCCGCTTAATTTTGTTGTAAAAAAAGGTATTATGTATTAAAATATTGAAAGAGTTTATCATAATGCTTTGTTTTAGAAAATCTTTTTCTTTTCAAAACGCATTTCGTATGATGAATATTGATAAATTTATTATATTTTTAGTGGGGTCGATAAGATGAAGTTTACATTTAAAGGTGGAATCCATCCTTATGAGGGCAAGGAACTCACAGAGGATAAGGATGTAAAAGAATATCTCCCTAAGGGTGATATGGTTTATCCCCTAAGTCAGCATATTGGTGCTCCTGCAAAGCCTGTTGTTAAAAAAGGCGACAGAGTTTTAGTTGGACAATTAATAGCTGAAGCAGGTGGATTTGTATCGGCGAATATTCATTCGTCAGTTTCAGGTACTGTTAAGGTAATTGAGAATCGTTTGACTTCTTCAGGTTCAAAGGTTAATTCCATAGTTATTGAGAATGATGGACTGTTTGAATCAGCTGATTTTGCAGCTAACGCAATAGATAAGCCACTTGATGAGCTTACTAAGGAGGAAATATTAGATGCAATAAAGTCAGCTGGTGTTGTTGGTATGGGTGGAGCTGGTTTCCCAACACATGTAAAGCTTAGTCCTAAGGAACCAGATAAGATAGACACAATCATTGTCAATGCATCAGAGTGTGAGCCTTATCTTACATCTGATTATAGAAGAATAATTGACGAGGCTGATAAGGTAATTGGTGGTTTGGAAATAGTGCTTACTATGTTCCCAGGAGCTAAGGGAATTATCGGTATAGAGGACAATAAACCAAAAGCTATAAAGCTCCTTAAGGAAAAACTTGCAGGCAGAACAGACATTATTGTCAACGCTCTTAAGACCAAGTATCCAGAAGGTGCAGAGCGTCAGCTTATCTATGCTAATACAGGTAGATACATTAACTCTAACATGCTTCCAGCAGATGCTGGGTGTATCGTACATAATGTAGATACAGTTTATGCAATTTACGAGGCTGTTAGAGAGGGAAGACCTCTTATAGATAGACTTGTTACAGTGTCAGGTGATGCTATAGAGGAGCCTACAAACTTTGTGGTTAGAATGGGTACTTCATATAAGGAACTTATAGAGGCCGCAGGTGGATTCAAGGGAACACCGGAGAAGGTTATCGCTGGTGGTCCAATGATGGGTAAGGCAATTTATGAACTTGATCTTCCGGCAACAAAGTCTTCATCGGCAATCCTTTGTATGTCTAAGGACGAGGTGGCTGAATACGAGCCAAGTGCATGTATCAGATGTGGAAGATGCGTGGATGTATGTCCTGGTAGAGTTATGCCTAATGCCCTTGCAAATGCAGTGGAGAGAGATGATATGGATACATTTATGTCCTTAAATGGTATGGAATGCTGTGAGTGCGGTTGTTGCTCATACATTTGTCCTGCTAAGAGACATTTGACACAGACTATAGCTGGTGCAAGAAAGCTTGTTCTTGCAAATCGAAAGAAATAGGAGGAACTTGTAATGGAAGAGATGAAATTAAAAATATCCGCTTCTCCACACGTGAGAAGTAAATCCACAACATCAGACATTATGTTTGATGTAATCATTGCTTTGGTTCCTGCTACAGCATTTGGTATATACCAGTTTGGTTTTTCTGCAGGAATATTAGTTGCGGTTTGTATACTTACTGCACTTTTGTCAGAGATGCTTTATCAGAAGGCTATGCATAAGAAAGTTACCATAGGTGATTATTCAGCAGTGGTAACAGGACTTTTGCTTGCACTTAATTTGCCACCTACCCTTCCTTGGTGGATGGCTATGATAGGAACTATATTTGCCATTATAGTTGTTAAACAGCTTTTTGGTGGATTAGGTCAGAACTTTATGAACCCAGCCCTTGCAGGTAGATGCTTCTTAGTGCTTTCCTTTGGTTCATATATGACTAACTTTGTGCTAGATGGCGTTACACAGGCTACGCCACTTGCAAATCTTAGAAATGGTTTGCCTGTAAATGTTAAGGATATGTTCCTTGGATACACAGCTGGTACAATAGGAGAGACATCGGCCCTTGCTCTTTTGGTTGGAGCTGCATATCTTTTGATTAAGAGAGTTATTAGTCCAAAGATACCAGTGATTTACATTGGTACATTTGCTATCTGTATAGCTATTTATGCGGCAACCAAGGATTATGATGTGGTTGATTTCACTCTTGCACATCTATGTGGTGGTGGACTTATGCTTGGCGCATGGTTTATGGCAACTGATTATGTTACATCACCAATAACTTCAAGTGGTAAGATTGTATTTGGTGTAGTTCTTGGTCTTCTTACTTTTGTGCTTCGTATATTTGGCGGAACACCAGAGGGTGTATCTTATGCAATTATAATTTCTAATCTTCTTGTACCACTTATTGAGAAGATTACAGCTCCAAAATCATTTGGTTATGGTGCAGATACAACTAAGGAACAGAAGAAGGCGAAGAAGGCTGAAGAAAAGGCTGAAAAGAAGACAGTAGATGAAGATAAGTCAAATCAGATTATGGCGGAAACAGACGACGAGTCAAAGAAACCTTCAAAGTTTGACGTTAAGGGCTTTGTCAATGCTATTGTAGTACTATCAGTAATTGCAGTTGTTATGGGAGCTGCTCTTGCTGTTGTAAATAATGTTACTAAAGAGCCTATTGCCAAGACTAAGCAGGAGGCTAAAGAAACTGCTAGCAAGAAGGTATTTCCAACTGCTGCAAAGATCGCAACAAGTGATACTGTGGATTACACAGCCATCAATGAGTTTGTGCACTCTATGTATCCTACTGTAGATATTGATGAGCTTTCAGTTGCCCTTGATTCATCAGGTGCTCTTGCAGGATATGTTGTTACAGCAACATCATCTGAGGGATATGGCGGTGATGTTCAGATTATTATGGGTATAAGCGTAGATGGAACTGTTCAAGGACTCGATTTCCTTACTTTAAATGAAACAGTAGGCTTTGGTTTAAATGCCAAGGAACCAGAGTTCACAAATCAGTTTGTAGGTAAGAAGGTATTTCCATTTGAATACACCAAGACAGGTGCAACTTCAGATAGTCAGATAGACGCAATCTCAGGTGCAACTATTACAACATCAGCAGTTGTTGATGCTGTTAATGCATCAGTAATGATTGTTGCCATTTTAGGAGGTGAGTAGTAATGGGTAAGATGTCAGAAAGATTATACAATGGTATAGTCAAGGAAAATCCAACATTTGTGCAGATGCTTGGTATGTGCCCAACTCTTGCGGTTACTACTACAGCTATCAACGGTATAGGAATGGGACTTGCAACTACTGTAATACTTACACTTAGCAATTTGTTTATTTCCGTTCTTAGAAAGGTTATTCCTGATAAAGTAAGAATACCAGCATATATAGTAATTATTGCTTCATTTGTTACAATAGTTCAATTTGTTATGGAGGCCTTTGTACCTAGCCTTTATTCAAGCTTAGGTCTCTTTATACCACTTATTGTTGTTAACTGTATTATCTTAGGTCGTGCAGAGGCTTATGCTTCTAAGAATAGTCCACTTCCTTCTGTGTTTGATGGAATTGGTATGGGACTTGGATTTACCTTAGGTCTTACATGTATTGCATCAGTAAGAGAGCTTCTTGGAAGTGGAAGTATATTTGGATTTGATATATTAACTCCTGTAAGAGAGTTCTTTGTAAATGCTTTCGACGGAATTAAAAATGAGCAGCTTAGCTACTTGGTTAATCCAGATAGTTTAAATCCAATATCAATATTTATTAATCCGCCTGGAGCATTCTTTGTTCTTGCATTCTTGATTGCATTTCTTAACTACAGAAATATTAAGAAGGCAAAGAAGACAGGGGAGAAGCCAGAGCTTTGTAAGCTTGCTGATTGTGCTAACTGTCAGAATCATGCTTGTGCAGGTAAGAAAGGAAAGGAGGACTAAGATATGAATGTTATATTATTTGCTATTTCAGCAGCACTAGTTAGTAACGTAGTACTTAGTCAGTTTATGGGAATATGTCCTTTCCTTGGGGTATCTAAGAAGGTAAGTACTGCAGCTGGTATGGGTGCGGCAGTTATGTTTGTTATGACCATAGCATCAGCTGTTACTAGCGCGATTTACTACTACATTTTGGTACCATTTGAATTAGAGTACCTTAATACGATAGTTTTCATATTGGTTATAGCAGCATTGGTTCAGTTTGTAGAGATGCTCTTAAAGAAGATGGTGCCAAGCCTTTATCAGGCTCTTGGTGTGTATCTTCCACTTATTACAACAAACTGTGCTGTGCTTGGTATTGCACTTGTAAATGTGCAGAAAGAATTAAGTGTTTTAATGAGTACCTTAAATGGATTATTCTCAGCTGTAGGCTTTGCCATAGCAATTATAATCTTAGCAGGTATCAGAGAAAAGATTGAGCATAACGATGTACCAGAGAGCTTTAAGGGCGCTCCAATTGTTCTTATAACAGCAGGACTTATGGCTATGGCTTTCATGGGATTAGCAGGTATAATTTAAGGAGGAATTAAGATGGATGTAATGTCAATTGTAATTGCAGCAGTTGTAATTGGTGCAGTTGGTATTCTTGCAGCTGTTCTCCTTGGAATAGCCAGTGAGAAATTTAAAGTAGAAGTAGACTGGAAGGAAGAGGCTGTTAGAGAGGCACTTCCTGGAAATAATTGTGGTGGTTGTGGATACCCTGGTTGTGATGGATTGGCAGCAGCTATAGCAAAGGGTGAAGCAAAACCAGATGCATGTCCAGTAGGTGGTCCTGATGTGGCTAACAAAATTGCAGAGATAGTTGGCGGTGATGTATCAGCAGTAAAGAAAGTTGCATTTGTAAAGTGCGCGGGTAACTGTGAGAAAGCCAAGGACGCATATGAATATGTGGGTCCACAGGATTGTAAAATAGCCTCAAATTCACCAGGAGCAGGACCAAAGGCTTGTTCATTCGGATGTATGGGATATGGTTCTTGCGTAAAGGCGTGTCAATTTGGTGCTATAAGTATAGTTGATGGAATCGCGGTTGTAGACAAGGACAAATGTAAGTCATGTGGTATGTGTGTGGCAGCATGTCCTAGAAATATTATTGAGATGGTTCCATACGATGCGGGCGCTAAAGTTCAGTGTAATTCTAAAGATTTTGGTAAGGATGTAAAGGCTGCATGCTCTGTTGGATGTATAGGTTGTGGAATCTGTGCTAAGAATTGTCCTGAAGGCGCTATTGCAGTAGAAAACTTCCTTGCGAAGGTGGATTACAGTAAGTGTACTGGATGTGGAACCTGTAAGGAGAAGTGTCCAGTTAAGATAATAGAGTAGTAAAAACATTAGATAAATTTGATTATCGAATTGATTGTCATTTATATGGGAGAGAGAAATGATGAGAGAATATGTGATAATAGCGGATTCAACCAATGATATGCCGCCAGAATTTGCACTAGAAAATAATGTGGATATTGTAAAAATTATCTATCAGTTAGATGATGAAGTATATGGTATTGATAGACAGCTTTCTATGAAAGAATTTTATGACGGAATGAGAGCTGGCAAGATGACTAAAACAGCGGCACCTAATATATATCAACTTAAGGAGCATTTTGAAAAATGGGCTAAAGAGGGGAAGGATATATTATTTATGTGTCTTTCCTCAGGTATAAGCAGTACTGTAAATAATGCATTTATCGCAAGAGATGAGGTCGCAGAGGAGTATCCAGATGTGGATATTTGTGTAATGGATTCAATCTGTTGTGCTGGTGGTCAGGGAATGCTTTTGTACCATGCGGTTAATAACAAGAAAAATGGTATGTCAGCTCGTGAAAATATGGAAAGCTTAGAGGAAATCAAGCATCACATAATTCAGAAGTTTACTGTAGATGATTTAACTTATCTTCAAAGAGGCGGTAGAATCTCTAAGGCAGCTGCCACCATAGGAACAGTTATTAATCTGAAACCACTTTTGCACGTGGATGCAGAGGGCAAATTAGGAGCCGAGCAAAAGATTAGAGGCAGAAAAAAAGCTCTTAATCAATTAGTTGAGAATATGGGACCTGCGATGGGTAGCTATATTGATAAGCAGGACATGATTCTTGTTTGTCACGGAGATTGTGATGATGATGTGGATTATTGTATTAAACTTATAGAAGAAAAATACAAACCAAAAGAGATAATAAAAAGCTACATCTCGCCTACAATTGGAGCTCATACTGGTCCAGGTGGAATTGCCATATTCTTTATGGGTGACAATAGATAAGCTAGCTGAATATACTAGATAATAAAAGAATAAGGTAGTTATATGCGATTTTTGGAGTTAAGAGAGAAAGAAGTAATAAACTGTAAAGATTGCAAAAGACTAGGCTGTGTAGCGGATGTCGAGTTTGATCCTTGTACGGGAAAGCTTGTAGCCATTGTTGTGCCAAGTCCGGGGAAATTCTTTTCATGCTTTGGTACATGCACAGAATATTATATTCGCTTTAATAATATTGTTAGAATCGGTCCTGATATAGTTTTAGTGGATATTGATGCTTGTGATATTAGAAAAGTAGATGATAGAAGATGTAATGAAAGAAGATGCTGATAGATAATATTTTATCAAACATATTTAAGAAAAAGGAGATAAATACATGAAGTGTCCGTTTTGTGGTGATGATAACACAAGAGTAATTGATTCAAGACCTGCTGACGATAATGAGGCAATCAGAAGAAGACGTCAGTGCGATGAGTGTGGTAAGAGATTTACAACTTATGAGAAGGTTGAGACTATACCACTTATAGTAATTAAGAAGGATAAGAACAGAGAGACATATGATAGATCAAAGATTGAGTCAGGAGTGGTTCGTTCTTGTCATAAGCGTCCTGTATCTGTGGAGCAGATTGAAACTTGTATCGATAACATAGAGAATAAGATTTTTACACTTGAAGTTAAAGAAATTGAGAGTAAGAAAATCGGTGAAATTGTTATGGATGAGATAAAGGATTTGGATCAGGTTGCATACGTAAGATTTGCATCAGTTTATCGAGAGTTTAAGGATGCAAATACATTTATGAATGAGCTTAAGGAATTACTAGATAACAAGTAGGAGAAGGTTATGTTGGAAAGCTATATTAATCTTATAAAAGGCGGAGAGGGAGAAATCATAGAGAAGAAATCCCGGTTTATTGGTCAGATTGAGGTTGTTAAATCTGAAGAGGAGGCTTATGCCTTTATTGAAAAGATTAAGAAAAAACATTATGATGCCAGACATAACTGCTTTGCATTTTCTGTTGGAGCTGATATGCCACTTCAGAGGTTTTCTGATGATGGTGAGCCACAGGGAACTGCAGGAAAACCTATTTTAGAGGTAATAAATGGTTCGGGAGTTCATAATATTTGTATAGTAGTTACAAGATATTTTGGAGGAACACTTCTTGGTACAGGTGGATTGGTTCGTGCCTACACTGATGCCAGCAAGGAAGCTTTGAAAAATTGTGAGACTAAGCTTATGCAGAGACTTGTTCCTGTTGATATTGCTACAAATTATACAGATATGGGTAAGATTCAGTATATTTTAGGTACAGCAGGTGTGAATATTGCGGACACTATATTTACTGATGAAGTAATGATAAAAGTAGAGCTCCCATATGATACACACAGCAAAATTATGAATGATATTACTGAGGCAACGGGAGCTAGAGCAAAATTAACCACTTATGACGAAATATTTGGTTAGATAATAGTTTTAATAAATACTGCAATTAAGGCAGTTAGCATTATTAGAGGAAGCACCTTTTCAAGAAGGGTGCTTTTTCTTATGAATAAACCTAAGAAAATAGCCAGTAAAGAGCTTGCAACTGATAGAAGTATTCCAAATAAAACATATGTACCTGATCCGTAACTTATGGCAAGACTTAAACAGCTGATAACAGTCACAGGAATCATAGATGTTGTTATGGTAAGTAGTTTTATCTTTCTTAGTTCTTTGTGGTTTAGAGAAACATACATCTTTCTTTCATTGTCGTGAAGGAAAAGAAGAAGTCCAAGTAATCCGGAGAATATCAAGATTACACTAACAGTTTCCAAAACAGGTAAATTGATGTGATAAATCATACTTTCAAATGTGAATTCACCAGACGTTGTGTCAGATATGGTGAACACATCCTGACTGTTTCTGTAATACTCAAGTCCAGCGGCCAGTTCTCTGTTCCAACGCGGTGTTTTAACTGCGTAAAGAAGCGTATCTTCTGCACATACATTTAAGATAGAGCTAAACATTGTTTCGTTAATTACAGCATGGAATGTAGAGGAAGGCGTAACATAAAGCTGCATAGGATTATCCCAAGCCACGCCAGATATGTAGTCTTTGAAGAAACCATTAGGTATAAGATAACCACATTCAGCATAGCCCGATTTTACATCTTCAAGAAGCTTTTCTTCGCTGTCCACAGTATAAAATGTGTAGATGGAATTAAGCTGGTCAAGACAAGCTGTAAGCTCATTAAAATAGTCTCCTTCGTCTTTACAGTAGATAGCTACTTTAATATCTGCGCTTTGGCTTTTAGCAGGTAGCATATTATATACACCTGTCAGAACAACCAGTAAAACCAGAATCAAAATATATATCTTCTTGGATAATATTCTCTTTGTTAAAGCTATAAAACGATTAACTGATTTCATAAAAACCCCTTAAAAACCGAAAAGTGCTGCGGCTATATTTGTAATAATGTACTTACCAGGCATAAAGCTTGATAATTGTTGAACTATTCTTGGTAGCATAGCGCTAGGAATTATACCCCCACCTATATATGCAATTCCCAAACCAACAATTAATACTGTCATATTGGCTGCAAAAATACTTCTGGTACAAGTAGCTATTAATGCAATGATAAGTCCTACAATCGCTAGTGCTGGAATTGCAGTAACAAGTCCCATAGGATTAAATGCTTTGAATATAATGCTTATTCCAACAAGACATGGAATAAAGCATAGGTAAAGTCCTATTATGGAGCTAATCCAGTTGGATATAAAAATGTTGAACCTACCCATACCACAGGAGTTTAGCTTCACCATGAATGCTTTATTGTGTCCTTGCAAATGTGGCATAAGTACAAAACTCATAAAGAATAAACTTAACATTATTGCCGATGACAAATAATACTGAATGAGAGAAGCCTTTCCTTCTCCAGTTGCATCTACCACGTTGAAAAAAGAATCCTTATTAAGGGATCTATCAAGAAATGTAAGATTTACATTTGTACGGATAGTATTAATTTCATCCCATACCAGTCCATTATTATAGGCTGTATCAATGGTGCTGTATACTGCAGACTGGGCAAGTCCAAGATATTTTGCGTAGGAGATAAACATTTCGTTGGCAATATATGCACTGATAGATGAATTGTCCCACACAATGATTTCTAGCGGTGTATTAGTTCCGTTCATAATACTAGAGATAAACTTTTCGGGAACGATAACTAGATACAGAATTTCTTCATTCTCTAAAAGCTCATATCCTTCTTCTGGAGAATCCACCTGGATAAGTGTAGCTGTGCTCTTCATACTTTCCATATTTTGCAACATGCTTATACCCATATTGTTCATTTCTTCCTTGCCGTCTTCAGGAATATAGTAACCGATACCAATTATCTCCTTAGTTCCTGATTTATAAATGTTCTTAGCAATAAGACTACCGGCAAGACCACATATTGAAGCAATAATTAGTGTGGCTATCAGGATAGAAACTATGTAATTTTTTAATCTCTTTAGATCCGTTAATATTAAACGTGCCTGGATTCTTACTTTGTTCATAGTGTATGTTTTCCCTTTTAATTTCTTAACATATCGATGTAGCTTATCCCCTTAGACGCTAAGTCCTTTGTATCTATAAGTGAACCGTCCTTAAGAAGAAATACCTTGTTGCAGAAATTGAATATTTCTTCTTCGTGAGAAGCTATAATTATGCTGCCGCCACTACTAAGAAATGCACTCATATAAGCCAAGATGTCCTGCTTTGCAATTAAATCCAAAGCTGCAAATGGTTCGTCTAGTAAGAGTACTTGAGGACAATTTATAAGTACAGATGCTAAGCTGACACGCTTTTTCATACCACCTGACATTGACTTTACTGGAGTGTCTAGAAAGCTGGATATTCCAAGTTCGCTAAGTGGTGGGAGCGAGAGCGCCATAGCAATCTGAGAGCGATTAAGCTCTGTCCACATTCTTATATTATCTACAGGTTTAAGCTCATCGAAAAGAGGGTTTTCCTGTGGTACATATCCTAATTTTAATTCACTATTGTTAGGATAGCTTTTAGCTATGCAATTAAGAAGTGTTGATTTTCCAGAGCCGTTAACACCAAGTATTCCGATGGCTTGACCAGGTTCTACCTCAATAGTGATGTTCTTAAGAATTTCCTTTTTTCCGTAGGATTTAGATATATTTTCAAGTTTAAACATATTTTTACCTCGAATTCTAAACATAAATTTTTATGCATAGGCTGGCTGGTTCCAGCATCTATTGCTTTATAATAAACTATGTATAAAGATAACATTTTTTACTATAAAGCACAAGAAGTTGAAGTGTATATTATTATGTCTAAATTTGATGAAAATAATAGACTTTAACTGAAATATTTGTTATAATTTGTTAGAATATAAGTATACGCCAAAGGAGAGTCTTTATATGAACGGAGCAAGATTAGCTAAGAAGAATGCATTGGCCGTTAAAGTCATGGTTGCTGTGGCCATAGCTAAGATTATATCTATGATTATAAATGTCAAGAATCAGGAGTGCTTTGCCCTTTTGTTGGTTCTTTTTATATTGTTTGTAGCAGGTAACATAGTGTTCAATTTTAAAGATGATAGAAGCGAGCTTACTAAGTTCTTGTCCATTACACTGTTTGCCTTACTTGGTACCATAAGTGTAATCATAACTAGAGAACTTATAGATGCCCTTCCGCTTTTGGTCTGTATGGGAATGTGTATCCTTTATATGGATGATTTCCATACTAAGATAACATGTGGAATATCATTGCTTGGTATGCTGGTTAGTATGATTATCAATATTGCTAGTCATGGATTTGGCGCTTCGGCCCTTTGGATTGAGTTCTTCTTACTTGGCGTAGTATTTACATTAGGACTCATATATGCAACAAGTATTACACTTAGAGAGCAGGAAACAGATAAGCAAGAGATACAGTACCACGTTATGTACCAGGAAGAAATTACTGGAAATATGGTTAAGGTTGTGGATAGTGGTAATGCTCACATAGAGCAGTTACAGTCTATGCTTGATAACTTCCAGTCTGCTACATCAGAAGTTACTAAGTCTGTTGATGCAATATCTTACGGCGTTACAGAATCAGCTGAGAATATGGAGAATTCTACATCTATGACACAGCAGATTCAGGATATAATTGATAACCTTATTGATGTTAAGGACAACACTGTTGAATCTACAGACAAGGCAGTAGAAGCAGTAGAAACTGGTATGGAGATTATCAGTGGACTTAAGGAAAAGTCAGAAGATATTAATGTTGCCAATGAGAATGTTACTAGAGTATCAGAGGAGCTTTGTGAAAAGATTGCCTCTGCTGAGGAGATTACTCGTATTATTTATAACATTTCCACTCAGACAAATCTGTTGGCTCTTAATGCTTCCATCGAGGCAGCAAGAGCAGGTGAGGCAGGACGTGGATTTGCAGTAGTTGCTAACGAGATTAGAAAGCTTGCAGATGACACAAGAAGTTCTATTGATAGTATTACAGAGCTTCTTAAGGGTGTTACAGACCTTGCTAATCATACATCAGAACTTGTAGGAAAGAGTGTACAGGCTGTTGAAGAACAGTCTAAGTATATAGATGCCGCTGATACTTCATTCCAAAGTATATCAGAGATGGTTAATGCCCTTGATGGTAATATGAAGCAGCTTGACAAGCTTAGTGGTACATTGGACGCATCTAATAACTCAATTATTGATGGTCTTGCTAATCAGCAGGCAGCTAGTGAGGAAATTGCAGCAAATGCACAGTCATCCGCTGATCTTTGTCAGACTAATCTAGAAGAACTGACTAACGTAATTAATGAGCTTGACCAGATTGCAAAGATTATAGGAAGTCTTAAGAATGGTAATTTAGATGAGATTAATGAGATGTTAGAGGAAACCAGACTTGAGAGTGACGATGAGAACGCTGACAACACAGACTACTCCGAGTATTTCTCAGATGATGAGGAAGAAGAATATGCAGAAGACGAAGCTGAAGAAGCTTTTGATGATGCAGAGGAGTCTGTTGATAAAGATATAGAAGGTACTGAAGAGGAGTATTCTGAAGATACAGAAGAGTATCAAGAAGATACGGAAGATGAATACGAAGAAGTACCTGATGAAGAAGCTTCTTGGGACGATGAGGAAGCTGAAAGCACAGATGAAGAGTATTTTGAGGATGCCCAGGATGAAGATGTAGAAGAAACTGAAGAAGAGTATTCTGAAGAAACTGAGGATGAATGCGAAGAGGTACCTGACGAGGAAGCTGAAGGAGAGTCATCGTGGAATGACGAAGAGGCTGAAAGTACTGAGGAAGAGTATTCAGAGGATACAGAAGAGACTTCTTGGGAAGAAGATACAACTGAGGAAGAATCATCATGGGATGATGAAGAAACTGAAGAGGAGTCATCATGGGATGATGAAGAAACTGAAGAGGAATCATCATGGGATGATGAGGAATCAGCAGAAGATAATGGGGAATATGTAGAAACTGAAGAAGAGGAAGAATAATCTACATAAGATAATAGAGCTGTCACAGTTTATGTGGCAGCTCATTTTTAATATTCGTCTTCTATTAGATGAAAATCTAGATAATCAAATTCAATTGTTTCAATAAAACTATCCTGAGTAAACTTAGTTCTTGAATGACAGATGAATTCTTTTTTGTTAAGGTCAAGCCAGATAGGTACAGCTAGGTTGAATTCCTGACAAAGTTCATCTAAAGCTTGATAAACTTTTTTTGTTCTGGTAAGAGAATAATCTTCAATACACACAACATGGTCTCTGATAATCTTTCCGTTTTTTACTAATTTGCCCCACATTCTAAACATAGTATACTCCTTAAGCTTTGGTAGATTTATTATATGAAGATTAGGAGAAAATATCAATCAAAATTTATATTAGATTATTTGTGATATAAAGGAAAAAATATGTAGAATAAATATATTTTATATGTTAGAATACCCTAAGTGTCTTGTCATAGACAGGAATGTTAGTAATGAAAAGTGGTGAAAATAGATGTATAAGCTTATAACTACAGATGGAATGGCAAAAAGAGGTGAGTTTCATACTCCCCATGGAGTAATTCAAACTCCGGTATTTATGAATGTAGGTACAGTGGCGGCTATTAAGGGAGCAGTGTCTACTGAGGATTTGGAACAAATAGGTACGTTGGTGGAGTTATCAAATACTTACCATCTTCACGTAAGACCAGGAGATAAGCTCATTAAGCAAATGGGTGGACTTCACAAATTTATGTCTTGGGATAAACCAATCCTTACAGACTCAGGTGGATTTCAAGTGTTCTCTTTGGCAGGCCTTAGAAAAATAAAGGAAGAGGGAGTTTATTTTAACTCTCATATAGATGGTCGTAAGATATTTATGGGTCCAGAGGAAAGTATGCAGATTCAGTCCAATCTTGCATCTACAATAGCTATGGCCTTCGACGAGTGTCCACCAGCAACAGCGGATAGGAATTATATTCAACCATCTGTGGACAGAACTACAAGATGGCTTAGACGCTGTAAGGATGAGATGAATAGATTGAATAGTCTTGAAGATACTATTAATAAGAAGCAGATGTTATTCGGCATTAATCAGGGTGGTATTTTTGAGGATATAAGAATAGAACATGCCAAAGTAATATCTGAGATGGATTTGGATGGCTATGCAATAGGAGGACTTGCTGTAGGTGAAAGTCATGAGGATATGTACAGGATAATTGAGGCTACTGTTCCTTATCTACCACAGAATAAACCAACATACCTTATGGGGGTTGGAACACCTACAAATATACTTGAGGCAGTGGAGAGAGGCGTGGACTTCTTTGATTGTGTTTATCCATCTAGAAATGGTCGTCATGGTCATGTTTACACTAATCAGGGTAAATTAAACCTTTTCAATGCAAAGTACGAAACAGACGACAGACCTATAGAAGAAGGCTGTGGATGTCCAGCATGCAAGCGTTATTCAAGAGCATACATTAGACATTTGTTAAAGGCTAAAGAAATGCTTGGTATGAGATTTTGCGTATTGCATAATTTGTATTTTTATAATAATATGATGGAAGAGGTTAGGGAGGCAATTTGTGAGCATCGCTTCTCAGAATATAAGCGTAAGAAGCTAGAAGGCTTCCAAGGCTAATATATAAAAGCTTACAACAATACCCATATGTGGTGTTGAAGAAAAATATTTAGGAGGAAATGACATGTTTTTAGAGGCAGGAGCAGGCGCTACAGCAGGTGGTGGCATTCTCAGTATGGTATTACTTATAGGATTTTGGATAATTCTTTTCTACTTTATGATTATCAAGCCACAGAAGAAGCAGCAGAAGGCTAAAGAAGAGCTTTACAGTGCTATGGAGCCAGGTGATAGCATTATGACTACAAGTGGTTTCTACGGAACAATTCTTGATATCGATGATTCAACTGTTATTGTTGAGTTTGGTAACAATAAGAACTGTAGAATTCCTATGCATAAGAGTGCAATCGCTGAGGTTGAAAAAGCTGGTTCAGCAGTTGTAAGTGATGATGACGCTGAGTAAGTAGTGTATAGAAGAGTGAAACTAAGACCGCATCAGAAGATGTGGTCTGTTTTTTTTGGAAAATTTTTCAAAAAAAGGTAGACTGGTTGCTCGGATGTCGTCACGACTCGTTTTGATAAAAATTTTCAAAAAAAGGTAGACTATTTCATCATAATATGCGAAAATGTAATGGATGATGTTCTAGTATTAAAGGAACATCCCATAAGATAATATATACATTTGAAAGGAGTCTCAAAATGATTTATTCACATGAAGTAGAGAACATGTGCCCAGTTGCTCAGGGTGTAAACCATGGTTGTGCACCAATCCCTGAAGAA
>SVEI01000029.1 GCA_015057445.1 Lachnospiraceae bacterium
TGTGGCAAGCACCATACTAAGAACAACCAGCACTGCACGCTTTTTTCTGTGCTTTATGTATTTATTTCCTAATTCCTTATAATTCTTCATGTTATCTTCCTTTCCAACATTTCCAGCTTTTCTAGTCTTTCAAGCATTACCCAAATTTACAATACTTTTTGAATTCAGATATTCTTTCATCGAACCCGTTATCTAATGCATCATTACTAAACATTTCCCGAATCACTTACTATCTTACCGTCAGATATTTCGATCACTCTGTCCGCTGCAGAAGCAACGCTCATCTCATGAGTAATAAGTACTAAGGTCTGCTGATACTTCTTTGCAGAAGCCTTAAGAGTTTCCACAACCTCAAGACCATTTTTTCTGTCAAGGTTTCCTGTTGGCTCATCAGCAAATATAATGGCAGGCTTGTTTGCCAAAGCTCTTGCAATAGACACTCTCTGCTGCTGACCACCACTAAGCTGATTAGGAAGATGCTTTTGTCTCTTAGTAAGACCTAACATCTCAATTAAGTCGTCTATGTACTCCTTGTCCGGCTTCTTACCATCAAGTAAAACCGGCATCTCAATATTCTCTCTAACTGTAAGCACAGGAATCAGATTATACTGCTGGAACACAAAGCCTATCTTTCTTCTTCTAGTCATAGCCAAAGCCTCATCATTAAACTTGGCAATATTTTCTCCATCGATAAATATATCTCCACTAGTAGGCTTATCCAAGCACCCAAGAAGATGAAGTAATGTTGACTTACCAGAACCAGATGCTCCCACTATTGCTACGAACTCTCCCTTATTAATTGTTAAATCAATTTCATCTGTTGCTTTAACCTGCTTTTCTCCCTCTCCGTAATATTTACAAAGCTTACTTGTTTTAATAATTTCCATATTTTTTTCTCCTTTACCATAGGTATTAGCTTAATACTTTTTCATACCACTTTACTATTTTATCCATTTCTTTTTTCAAGGTTCCATCGTTCACGCCTTATATCTGACCTTATGTCTATATCTTAAAATGTCAATCTTACAATCCCGTGAATATTCATCTTACAATTTTGTAAGAAAGTATTTTTTATTAAACCATTTTAATCCTAGAAGAAAACTGATAAAATAAGCTATATTATACGTAACTTATACATTACAACAAATATAGGAGCACATTATGGAAAAACTATTACTTGTGGAAGACGATATGCCACTTGCTATGGCAACAAGCTTTGCACTAGAAACTGAAGGTTATAATGTAACTCATGTAGACACGCTAAAAGCAGCCCAAAGTAAACTTTATAGTGAAGAATTCTCTTTAGTTCTTCTTGATGCTAATCTTCCCGATGGTGACGGATATACATTTTGCAAAAAGGTACGTAGTGACGGATTAAATCTCCCAATTATATTCCTCACAGCATTAGACAAAGAGGTTAATGTTGTTCAGGGATTAGAAGTTGGCGCAGATGACTATGTAACAAAGCCATTTAGAGTCAGAGAGCTAATCTCTAGAATCAAGGCAAATATTAGAAGAAATCAAATTAATTCTACCAATAGCAATGTTATCATTTTGGGACCATTTAAAATCGATTTGGAAAATCACAAAGTAACTAATAATGGAGAAGTACTCAACCTTACACCTAGTGAATTTAGACTTTTTACCACTTTGGCAAAAAACAAAAATCAAACATTAACACGCTCTAGCCTTTTAGAACAGCTTTGGGATATAGATGGAGATTTTATAGATGACAACACTCTATCTGTGTACATCAAGCGACTTAGAGAAAAAATGGGAGACAAAAAAGATTACATAACAACCATACGTGGTGTAGGATATATGATTTCTGATAAATAGGTAAAATAGATGTTTCGCAATAAAGAAGTTCGTGATTTTACAATTAAATATATTTTGGGTCTAATAATATGTGGAATAGCATTATATTTTATAATAAAGTCATATATCAACAACATAGATTTGATATACCATCAGGAAATCATTAATTCTGACAGTAATTACACGTCATTATTAGAAACTGGAAGAATAAGCCACTCTCCAGCGCAATACAGCCAGGAGATCAGACAACTACGCACTGAATTATTTGTGATGTGTTATGTGATTTTTCTCATTATAGGTTCCTTAGGGTATATATTAGGACTTAGACTTTATTTAATTCCTATGAAAGCTATTGCCACGGTACGAGACAATTCACAAAATGTTCTCGAAGGAGTATACCAGCCTCCAGATTTCAGCAATATGACCGAAGGAGACATTAGCCAATTTTACAGTATGTACACAAAAATGGTTACAGCTATAAAACAGAGTAAGGACAAAGAAGCTAAGGAAAAGATTTTTCTTCAGGACTTGATAGCTGACATTTCCCATCAGCTAAAAACCCCTCTAGCCACCCTTACCATATACCAAGATTTGTTGTGTAATCCTAATGTATCCGAAACAAAAAAGCAGGAAATGCTATCCCTTATGGGTGGTCAGCTTTCTCGTATGGAATGGTTAATTCTTTCTTTATTAAAATTGGCTAGGCTTGAATCCGGTGCCATAGAGTTCTCAATAAAAAAGCAACCGCTTCTACCTACTATACAGTTGGCAGTTCAAAATGTATCTATGCTAAGTGATGCCAAAAAACAAACTATTGACGTTAGCTGCCACCCAGATATAATACTCCCCCACGACAGAGACTGGTTAGCTGAGGCTTTGACAAACATCTTAAAAAATGCAACAGAATACGCACCTATGGAGAGTACCATAGAAGTGTCAGTGGAACAATCACATGTCATGACTCTAATCAATGTGAAAGATTATGGTATTGGAATAGACCAAGAAGCTCAATCCAAAATCTTCAAGCGTTTCTACCGAGCAAAGTCTGAAGTAAACGAAAACAGCATCGGTATTGGTTTATCCTTGTCCAAAGGCATTGTTGAAGGTCAAGGTGGGGACATAACAGTTCAAAGCCAAATAGGAAAATACACTTGCTTTACACTTAACTTTTACAATAAATAATAATCGACCATCATTATAAAATCCTAGATGAGATTCTTCTCATCTAGGATTAATTTTTAACTTTTTATTATATCATACATTTCCATAAAAAATTTTTCTCGGAAACGAACTAGGTGTTTTTTCAAACGAACTTACATTTTTAATAGTTTTTTCTCCAAAATCTACTGTTTGTTGTCAAAAAAACATCATTGGTTGCTGAATTCTTATTTTGCTTCTAAATCATTTTAATATAATGCCATCAATTTCTAACAGGTGGTATTATGACAAAAACTGAACTAACAAAATATGAAAAAGCTTTACTTCAATTTTATTTAAAAGGTATATTTTCAGATTTAAGCAAATCTCTTATTTTCTTTTTTATTTTCTATGCACTGGGATTTCACAAGGAATTTTTATGTGGAATTCTATTTCTCGTTCTTTTCAGGATTTATAGTGGTGGAATTCACTGCAAGACGTACCTAAGATGTCTAATTCTCAGTTTTGTCATTTTATCATCTGGAATACTTCTAGGGACATATTTTTATCCTCCTAAAATCATTATGCTACTGTTAAGCGTTATATGTTGCACCGTAACCTGTTATTTAACTCCAGTTATGGCTCCGTCTAGACCCAAGTTATCTCGTAAAGCAATTTTAAAATTAAAAAGAAAAGAAACTATAATTATTTCTTCATTTATATTTGTTCTTCTTTATGTAGAACAAAATCTCTATATCAATATAGGATTTTGGATTTTAATGTTACACACTATGCAGCTTGTAGTTGCAGGAAAAAGGAGGTGAAATTATGTCATTTTGGGCTTTTATAAGCAATCACTTTATTCCTAGACTAGGAAATCTAAGTAGCTTTTTATTCTTCGGCGAGCCTGAGTATCCATCTAAGGATAACTAAGAGCTCAAATGGGCGAAGAAACATTCTTCGCCCATTTTTTTATATAATCATACTAATTTTAAACCAGTTCTCATCTTCTCTCGTTATATTTTCAACTAGTAATTCCCCTTTATATTTATTTACAATTTTCTTCAAAGAATACAAACCTATTCCCCTACCAGTTCCCTTGGTACTATATCCCATATTAAACATATTCTCCTGCTCCTTATATGTTATGTACTCCGCAATATTTTCTACCACAATTTGAATATTTGATTCTTTTTCAATAATTTCTAATTTCATTCTTTTTTTATCTTTATCAGCCAAATACTCTATTGCGTTATTAATCATTATTCCAAGCATCTCTATTATTATATGAAGTGGAACCTGGTAATCCTTACTAGAACACACTACCTTTGTCTCCACCATAATACCCAATCTTTCAGCCCTGCTACATTGGGTGTACAAATAACCTGCTAGTATAGGATTCTCACAAGTCAATAATATATTGTCAAATTTGTCGTTTTCTATTAAAGCATCTATGTATTGTTTTCTAGTCTCATTTGCTTCATTTTTATAATCTTGCAAATATTGTGATCCATACAAAGCCGATAATTGATTTTTATAATCATGTTGCTTACTTCTCATTTCAGTAATTAATGTTTTATAAACCTCATCATATCTTTCTTTTAATTCCAACTCCATCTGTTTTTGTTCCAGCTTATACTTTACATTTAGCTCACTTACTATACCCATAACAAAAAACGCTAACAATAAATAAAGCAAAATATACAAAAAACTATATGCACCATTATATTTTTCATAATCGTATTTTATAAATATCATAACTAACAGAATAAGTATTATATATATCCACAAACAAATTATGGCTCTGTTTTTTTCTTTAATTTTTAAATTTTTTCTATTGATTATTAAATATATTCCTAAAGTTATAATTACGGTAGCTATGCTTGCAAACAAGTAAATTCCTACCAGCCCTATTTTAAAGAGTTTCAAATCAATTAAATACACAGATTCTAGCATTACCAACTGCAATATGCTAAGTGCCAACAACGAAAAAATAAATCTTATAACAGTTCCTAATAGATTTTTCTCAAATTGATTCTTACTCCACATAAACATCAATAATATAGGAATTATATCAATTATGAATGGTGTATTCACCTCAGTGGTAATATAAAAGTAAGCCGTATACAATACTATAAATATAATTTTACCCCTGCTTTCTTTTAAAAGAGATTTGAACAGTATATGTAACCATATCAGCATGGTTATTGCTTCTGTGATAATAATAAATAAATTTAACACTGTATATTATTCCTTTAGTTTTTCCTTTAGTCTTTCCTTAACATTCTTCAACATAATAGCACCAATTTCTATGACAGACTTTATTCCGTTTACCTTTATATATCTGTTAGAAAAGTCTGCATATTCAATATAATTTACATTGATTATGGTACTTCGATTACACAACAAAAAGTATTTTGAATCCAATTGCTTAAGTATATCCGTAGCAGTTTGATATCCTAGTTTTAAAATATCCTTTGTTGTGTAAATATCAACACCTGTTCTATTTATAATAATGTGCGTGACTTCGTCTATTCTGACAGAATACAATATACCTTCTTTTTTAAAATAAGCTATTTCCTTCTCCACTTTCTTCTTTGGAAACTCTAATGCTTTCTCTATGGTTTTTATTACATATTCTTTTGAAAACGGCTTTTCTATATAATCGAAACACCTCATATCCTTATAAGCACACAGTTTAGGATCTTCTAAGGATGTTATAAAAATAATTGGTGCAAATTCATATTTTTTCATATCTCTCACATATTTAACAAATTCTATTCCTGATAAATCACCCTTTTTTTCCGTATTCAAAACTATATCAATTAAAAACACATCAAAATCATTTGAATATAGCAAACTATTTGCATCAGCTACATTATGTGCTTCAAATACTTGTACATCATCAATACTTTTTACTATGGTACTTAATATTTTCATTTGATTTACATTATCTTCTAATATTAATATTTGCCTCATTTGTATATACCTAAAACCTTTTGATTCTAAATGTGGATATTTTCCATATCTACTTGGATTGGTTAGTATTAAGCCTTGTGTAACCACATTCATTTTAATTATACCTAAATATAAAAATAATTATAATAAACCATCAGTGTTGCTTTAAAACCTTTTTAATTGTTTTTTTGTAAAATCGACACATTTTTTTCTTGCAAGGTACAGTAAGGCAATGTATAATATCAATGTGTTTTTTGCGATAGCACTGTAAAGTGCTACCTACACGTATTCTAAATAGAAGGTGAAGGTGTATATACCATGGAAAGAAAAGTTGGTACTGTATCAAGAGGTATTCGTGGTCCTATTATTAGACAGGGCGATGACTTAAGAGAAATCACTGTAACAAGTGTATTAGAGGCAGCTGAGAGCGAAGGCTTCTCACTTAGAGACAGAGATGTAATCGCAGTTACAGAGTCTATCGTTGCTAGATCTCAGGGCAACTATGCTTCAGTTAACGACATTGCAGCTGATGTAAAGGCTAAGCTAGGAGGAGAGACTATCGGTGTTATCTTCCCTATCCTTTCCCGTAACCGTTTTGCAATATGCTTAAAGGGTATTGCGATGGGCGCTAAGAAGGTTGTTCTTATGTTAAGCTACCCAAGTGACGAGGTAGGTAACGCACTCCTTACTTACGACCAGTTAGACGAGGCAGGAATTAATCCTTATACAGATGTTTTAACACTTGCTAAGTATCGTGAATTATTCGGCGAGAATAAGCATGAGTTTACAGGTGTTGATTATGTTCAGTACTATTCAGATATTATTACAGAGGCTGGCGCTGAGGTAGAGGTTATCTTTGCTAACAACGCTAAGGCTATTCTTGATTATGCAGATTGTATTATTAACTGTGATATTCATACAAGAGTAAGAACTAAGAGACTTCTTAAGGAAGGCGGAGCTAAGGTTGTATGTGGTCTTGATGACATATTAACAGCTTCAGTTAATGGAAGTGGTTACAACACTAAGTACGGCTTACTTGGTTCAAACAAATCAACAGAGGATCAGATTAAGCTCTTCCCAAGAGAGTGTCAGGATTTAGTTGAAGGAATTCAGGCTGACATCCTTGATAAGACAGGCAAGCACGTAGAGGTTATGGTTTACGGCGATGGCGCATTCAAGGATCCACAGGGTAAGATTTGGGAGCTTGCAGACCCAGTTGTATCTCCAGCATTTACAAGTGGTCTTATCGGAACTCCTAACGAGCTTAAGCTTAAGTACTTAGCTGACAATGATTTCGCTAACCTTAGCGGAGCAGAGCTTAAGGAGGCTATCTCTAAGAGTATCAAGGAGAAGGATTCTAACCTTGTTGGAAATATGGCATCTCAGGGAACTACTCCTAGACAGCTTACAGACCTTATTGGTTCACTCTGCGACCTTACAAGTGGATCAGGAGATAAGGGTACACCAATTATCTTGATTCAGGGTTATTTTGATAACTTTACGGACTAACGAGCCATGCACATAAAATAAAAGAAGCACGTACGCAAGTTCACTTGCAAGTACGTGCTTCTTTTATTTTATGTATATGGCGACAAAGCGAGCTAACTCATGCGCAGCATGAGTTAGATGTAGGACTTGTCGCGTGCTAACTCATGCATAGCATGAGTTAGATGCTTGGCTCGGCAGTCCGTAAAGTTTATTCATATCCCCACAAAGCGAGCTAACTCATGCGCAGCATGAGTTAGATGTAGGACTTGTCGTGAGCTAACTCATGCTACGCATGAGTTAGATGTAGGACTTGTCGTGAGCTAACTCATGCTACGCATGAGTCAGATGCATGGCTCGGTAGTCCGTAAAGTTTATACTTTTATCTCAACCTTAAACACCCCATCCTCACAGCTAAGCCTTAATCTATAGCCATGAAGCTCAAGTATATTCTTCACTATAGCAAGCCCTACTCCTGTTCCCTGCTTATTGCTTCTTGAGTTATCTCCCTTTACAAATGGCTTCCACAGATTTTCAGCATCCTTACCAATATCCTGGGAACTAACATTTGATACGGATATTAAGCCTTTACCCTTGTTTTTCTCAAGGCTTACTTCAATGGTAGTGTTCTCCTTACTGTACTTTATTGCATTACCAATTATATTATCCATAGCCTGATGGATAAGTATCTTATCCGCCTTTATTTTAAGTGTTCCATCCACCTTAAGCTCCAGAGATTTCTCATTTAAGGCATCCCTATAATGGTCAGCTAACTCTACAACTAGTTCTTCTACATTTAACTCTACCTTATTAAGCTTTAAGGCTCCAGTCTCCACCTTAGAAAGCTCTAGTACATTTGATATTATGTCGTTCATATAGGTGACATTTTCTAATATAGAGTCGGCGTAATACTCCTTCTTGTCAGTATTAATATTTGCCTTAAGATTCTCTGCATAGCCAGATATGGACATTAGGGGACTCTTTAGGTCATGAGCCATAGTGTTGGTCATAGTTATTCGATAGTCCTCCATATCATAAGCAGACTTTAGCTTAAGGTACTTTGTACGAGCGAAAAGAGCTGCAAAGGCCAGTGCAACTATGTATATTATAACATATTCTATAATGATTTGTTTCCAAGCTATCTCCAATAGGTTTACGGAAAACATCTTACATATCACTATTCTACTACCATCTGGCAGAAATACCATAGAGCTAGACTGTGTCTCCATATCCCACAAGCCTTTGTAGGTAGTAAACTGATATCTTCCATCTTTTAAGCTCTGTATATATTCCTGCATGGCTTTATACCGGTAGGAATCCTTTGGATTTCCCGAAACCATGGAAACCATTATATCTACATTCTCATCATTTTGGATGTGGATATATCCTGTGGTATCTTCAGGTGTAAAATCATATTCTGTAACCACCTTCTTACCCTTTTTATACTCTGTCAGCTTTACTTTTCCCAAGGCAAACTTTCTATCCTTAATGTATATGTCAACTATCTCATCCACAGGATCCTTCCCCATTTCAGCAAACATATATCCATTTTGAACATACATATAAAGCTCTCTGTACTTATCCGGCACTTCCCCTTCCATCTCATAGTACAAGTACTTTTCATCCAGATTATCTTTACCTTTTATAACTGCAATTCCAGTTTCTCCGCCATCCCAAATGGGCTCTAATGTGTCACCATCCAAAAGGGCAGTAGCCATATAATCATTAGAATAAAATCTCATCTTTAATCTGGTATAATATTCTTCCATATCCTTAGGATTATCCATGGCAAAGCCCTGTTTAAGCATACTATCATAGACTGAAGTCACCGCATCCTGAGAGTAAGTCTCCTCCATGTAAAAGTTGCTGTCAAGGAAATATAACGTCACCTGAAATAATGCAATTGACATTACACAAAGAACCAATGTGGTAACCAAAAATGTACTAATTAGCTTTTTTATCAATATACCCTTAAAGGTTTTCCTTTTCTGTTTTTTTAATCTAGATTTTATATCAATCACCCCACAATTTTATAACCCTTAGTGATTACTGTCTTTATCTGCTTTCCTGGTTCACCCAGGGCACTTCTTAATTTCTTTATATGATTATCCACCACTCTGTCGTTACCCTCATAGTCATATCCCCAGATTCTGGTTAATAGGGCTTCTCTTTCTACCACCATATCCTTATGATCAATAAGGTATTTTAGCAGTGCATATTGTTTAGGTGGAAGCTCAATATTTTGTCCCGCTGATATAACTGTAAATCTGGCAGGGTTTATGATTATATCCCCACATACTATATCATTTCCTGCCACCAATCCCTTGGAACGCTTTAACAATGCATTTACCTTTGCGTATAATTCTGCCAAGGAAAATGGCTTTACTATATAATCATCACAGCCCAAATCGTAGCCGTAGAGAATATCCTCCTCTCTACCTCTGGCAGTAATAAATATAATAGGCACTATGCTCTTCTTTCGTGCCTCACGACATAAAGAAAAACCGTCAGCCCCAGGCATCATTATATCCAGCATAATAAGGTCAAATTCCTCCTCATAGATATAATCCAAGCCTTCATTCCCGTCGCTGGCGGTTTTTATATTTATCTCTCCTTCACTTTTCCCCTGAAAAAAATCTGTAATTATCTCTCTTATGGACTTGTCGTCCTCCACAAGAAGTAAATTATATGCCATGATTCGTATCTCCCCCGTTATCCTATATGTTAAAGTTGAGAACTCTTAAATTCTCTGAACTTATCACATATAGTCTAAACCAAGAGAGTTAAATCTTCAAGCAAATTATGCCCCTGCCACACACAGTAAGCTCCCCTAGAGCATGGCATGGAAAACCATATGGTCACGTCGGTCCTTAGCGAGCCTAGCAATAGCGCAGGCGAGCTTAGTACCGCTACGTGAGCCATCAGAGCGCAAGCGTGTTTGAGATGCCATGAATCTCAGGGAGCTTACGTCCGTTCGCCAATATTTTGCTAGTCATTTCTAATAGCAGCTAAAGCACTAATTCTTGTAGCCTTTCTAGCAGGGAAGTAGCCTGCCACTACGCCTACAAGTATGGTAAAGCCTACTGCCACAAACGGTAACCAAAGTGGTATGTAGGAAAGATTTCCTGCTACTCCTATGGCCTCTGTCATAAATGATTCTCCTACAATATTTACAACCTTTGATAATAGGTAGCTTAAAACAACCCCCACAGCTCCACCTAAGAAACCGATAAAGCCTGCCTCAGATACAAACATAGCTCCAATATTTTCTATGTCGCAGCCCAAAACCTTCATAACACCGATTTCCTTACGACGCTCGTAAGTGGACATGGTGATGGTATTTGTTATACCTATGGCAGCAACCAAAAGGGAAACCGCTCCTATACCACCAAGCACAAGCTGGACTATGCTAAACACCTTATTATTCTCTTCAATCCACTCCTGCTGGCTGGAAACCTGATAACCCATATCTCTAAAGTAGGTTACTGTATCTTCTACTAATGCAGTATCTGATACGGTAAGCTTTACAGATGGATATATCCACTCCTTATAAGGATTACCATTTCTATCAGTAGGCTGCTCTGGAAGTGTTTTTCCCCTAAACTCTTTCTCCAGATAAGCCTTTAATGTCTCTATCTCAACATAAGCACTGTAGCAGTACGAATTGTAAGTTTCTGGACCACCCTCAACTACTCCTGCAATCTTTAACTGTTTCCTCTTAGAATACAGTGAATCTGGATTTACTCCATCATAGCTTTCAACATTCATTATTCTGCCATACAGCTTATCTTTCATCATATCTACAGGTGGTATCTCATTGTCATCCCAATAAGGATACTCAAAAGTATTTGAATCATAGAAATCTAATACCAGCATATTTCCTGCGATAATCTGAAATTCTTCTCCTTCCTTCGGACAAGTACCTTGTCCTAAAGGTATGGCCTCTAACTCCTCCTGACTTACACCCTCTACCCATATAGAGTTTTCCCATTTTCCTGTGTTTACTCTAATGGCTACAGATAGCTTAGGACTTGCCTTTGTAATTTGCTTAAGGTCCATAAACTCCGCTACCTTACTATCCGATAGGTACATATCCTCATCAGAACCATTGTAGCTTACAGTTATATCGTTGATGCCACCACCTGCGTTAAGCTCCGCATTTAAGGTTTCCTTAAGACCAAAGCCCAGTGAAAGCATTAAAACTACAGATATGGTACCTATGGTAACACCTAAAACTGTAAGGACAGTTCGCCACTTTCTACGGCGAAGATTATCTATACTTAGCTTTAAAATATCACTAAATTTCATCCTGCTCCTCTTCCTTCTTCTGCTTTCTCTTCTTAATTACTACTGCCACTAAAATTATAACAACAACTGCTACAACAGCTATCACCACTGGATTAATACCAGCCGGCTCCTCTACTATATCCATAGCACCAATATCTTCTACCGGTGCCTCATATGCAAGCACCTCAAGGGCAATATCCTGTGTAATCTGGCTTTCATTTCCCACGCTATCCTCGAAGGTAACAACGGCCTGTACAGTACCTGTTGCTGCAGTGTAATCGGTAGCTGTTACTGTAATATCCACATAGCCTGTTCCACCTGATGCAACATTTCCTACGAAGGCATCCGTTGCCTCGATTCCATCACCTACAATCTTTGCATTAACATTGAAGATTTCACCTCTACCCTGGTTGTTTACTGTAAATGAAACATCTGTCTCATCACCCTCCATAATTGCCTGCGACTGAACATCAAGACTTCCAACACTTACTCTCTGATTCTGTACTACAGGAACTATAAGAGTTGTTGCATCCTCTATAGGTGAACCGTATCTGTCCTCATATGAGAACTTCACATCCATTACATAAGGCTTCGAAGAAAGGTCTGCGCCTGCCTTCATAGTTACCTTAAGCTCATAAATCTCTTCCTTAGCAATCTTTTCTATGTACATTGTATTAGAGCCTGATGCTGGCACAATCTCGTTATTTGCTGTAGAAAGTGTAACCTTTATATTTGATATATCTGACTTCTTAGACACATTCTGAATAGAGATTGTCATCTCAAATGTATCTCCACTCTTTACCTCATCCTTATCTGTGGTAAACCCTGTAATAATAAGTCTTGGTGTAGTCTCCGCTGATGCTATAACCGTAAAGCCAAGCAACATCACCATGCACATCATTATCGCTAAAATCTTCTTCGTTCTCTTAATAGTCTTCATCCTCAATTATCTCCTTCTTGTTATCATTAATTTCTATCTTTCTAATCTTTCCATCTTTTATGTGAATAACCCTGTCTGCAACCTGTGCCAGGTTTCTATCATGGGTTACCATTACCAAGGTATTATTCTTCTTATTAACTGTGTCTCTAAGGATTGTAAGTATCTCCTTGGTTGTTCCTGAATCAAGGTTACCTGTAGGCTCATCTGCAAATATTATTTTAGGATTTGTTACAAGTGCTCTTGCAATACCCACTCTTTGCTGCTGTCCTCCTGACATCTGGCTTGGCAAATGCTTCATATGCTTTCCAAGTCCCATCAGCTTTAGAATTTCCTTGGCACGTTTGTCTCTTTCTTTAGCACCTACACCTCTAAACATTAGCGGCATGGCCACATTTTCCTTGGCATCCATGGTTCCTATAAGATTATATGACTGGAAGATAAAGCCCATATGCTTTCTTCTCATTCTTACCAGCTGCTTTTCCTTCATCCTATCCATTCGCTTACTTCCAAGCTTTATCATTCCCTTGGTAGGTGGTTCTAAGCCTGCCAGCATATTAAGCAATGTAGATTTTCCGGAACCTGATGTACCAACTATAGCTATGAATTCCCCTTCGTAGATATTGAAGCTTACGCCATCTAGGGCTCTTACTGTTTCATCCCCAACCTTGTAGATTTTGTAAAGGTCTTCCACTTCTACTAATACCTTTTTTCCCTGAGCAGATTGCTCTTTTCCTTGGTCTTTTAGTTGATCCACTTTCTCACTCCTTCCATTGTATTGAGACTAATATAATGTAAGGATGTATCCTTTGTGTATCCTTTTGAAAAAATCTCACAAAATATATCCGTTGCGCTAGTTTTGATAAGCGTTGCGTGACTTTTACAGACCATATTTCTACAATGAAAGTATAAAAATTATTCAAGGAGGTTTTGGTTATGTTGAAAACAATAAACAAAAAAAATTATCTTAAGAAGGCAATTCCCATTGTGACATTCGGTGTGGCTGGATTATTGATATTTCCAATTTTAAAATACATTGTAGAAATGTCAAACAAACATCCTCGTATATTCAAGTGGATATTTATCATCTTTTTTGCTATTATATGTGTACACGGAATTTTATCAACAAATGAAAATGAAAGACTTGCTATAATATGTATTGGTGCGACCCTTGCAATTTACGGTCTAGATAATAACAGCAAAGAGTGAGGAATATATGGAAATTTCACAAATAATAAAAGAGGCAAGAACTAAAAAAGGTATGACACAGCAGGATTTAGCAGATTGTGTGTATGTTACCAGACAAACTATTTCAAAGTGGGAATTAGGAAAGAGCGTACCAGATGAGGCATCATTAAGTCTGTTATACAAATGCTTAGATATTGATAACAACGAGAAGAAAGTTATAAAGAAATTGTCTACCAATAAGCAAACGATATTATTGGTTATTCTGGCAGTTCTTTTCTCTCCCCTTACCATAGGAATTCGCTACCTTTTATTTAAAATGGGAAAGCTTGAGGATAAAAAATTCATAATTTTGCTTGAAAGTATAGGATTTGTCTTACTTGTTCTTTATCTTAGATGCTTGATAGATACAGTGGCATATTTATTGATTTTTATTATATTTATCACTAACATATTGTATCGCTACTATTTGTTAAGCTTGGAAAGAAATAGTGATTAAAGAAATTGCTAACTACAATAAAAAAGCTCCCTTCGGGAGCTTTTTTCACTTTCACATATCTATAAACTTGCTATATCGTAAAATCTACCCTAGCACCTACCACGCCACCGCCTAAGCTACTGACGCTGTCAATAGCTGCTATATCGGCACTGCTTGTCTCTATAGGCACTATATTAGCCTTCTGAGCTTCTGAAAATGCAGCAGAACCAGCACTCATATTCTGAGTAGCATCCTCAACATCCTGGTTGAGTGCATCCATCTTCTCTCTAAACTCGGCTTCCTCTTCCTCGTCCCACTGGGATTTCTCGTTCTTTTGCTTTTGCTTCTCACGTAGCTGAGCCATCATCTGAGCATTCTTGGCAGCCTGATACATCTTGTCATCAAACTCCATCAGCTTTTTCTCATCACTGTGTGGAACATTATGTCCCTGACACATAAGTCTAAACACAGTAAGCAGCTTGCCCATATCCTCACCGTACTTTTTGGCACCTTCTGCCTGAGTCTTTGCAGATGCTAATTGTACATCTGCCATAAGCATCTCGCTTACCTTTTCCTTATCCTGCTGTAATCGCTTGCTGGCTTCCTCAGTAAGTACCAACACACAGCCATCCTCAGTTTCCATAGGTTCAGCAATATTCTTAACCAATTCGTGTTCTTTTGGAATCTTATATGCCTCGTAGGTATTCATAAAGCCTGCATAATTGTTAACCTTAGATACATTCATAGCCATCTCCTCCTTGAAATGCGTATAGAAATCCTTTTCTTATAATTGTATCGGCATGTTATAGTAAAATTATTACACTCTAGTCTAATATTTCCGAAGCAACCCTAGGAAGTTCCTTAAAACTTCCTATCTCACTAACCTTTGCATCCACATCACCAAAACCATAATCTGCTAAGATAAAATCAAGCTTAACGCCATCATCCTTTAGATGCTCCTTGGCTGACATAGTAGCATCATAATCCCCCTGTATGTCTCCAACATAAACTGCATTTGTTACATCATTGCGTCTTATGATACCTGCAATGTTATCACCCTTAGGAAGTTCATTGTTACCATAGCATTCTATATCCTCAAAGTACTTCCAGAAATCATAGTGGTCAAGGAATGCCTCTATATATCCACTCTGGCAGTTGCTTACGATATACAGATGATAATCCTTCTTAAGCTCTGTCAGAACCTCCTCTAAATCAGGATATAAAACTCCACCATGCTCTCTTAAGTAATCATTCTCATAATTTCCACATATATCAAGAAGCTCATAGCGTTCCTTTTCATTAAGCCAGCTAAAGAACTTGTCCGCAATCTTATCCATAGTAAGTCCCATAACAGACTTTACATCCGCCTCCGTTATTTCCTTTGCATCAGGATACATTTCCTGAACCTTAATGGTCCATGACTTTGCCACACCCTCTGCTGAATCCCAGAGAGTTCCATCCATATCAAATATAATTCCTTTTTTCATAGCTTTATATCTCCATTTTAAATTTATTATTTTTAACTTTCCGATGTTTACCTAGCTATTTTACACTAATATCTTATTATGTGCAATTTTCTATTAATATATCAATCCATACAGACCAAACCTTCTCAATTATGTTAAATATGAACACAGAATACATCACTTAAACAAAAAGCCAGAGAAACCTTCATAATCGTGATTCCCCTGGCTCATTATTCCTACAAATTATATTTTCTCTTATGGTATTCTTCCTTCTCGTCGTCATATTTGTCTTCTTTAGGATTCTTGCCTGCAATTCCCAAATCTTCAGGTACAATATTATTTTCTAGAAGGATGTATCTATCATTTTGCATTTTTTCAACAACTGACTCATCTAGTTCAAATAGGTCTGCCAGCTCTTTATTCTCCACTGGTGGTCTAAATCTTCTTCTGTGCAGCTTACCGAAACGTCTTAGATTGTAATTCTTCCAAAATATTAGAAGTACTATAACCACCAGAAGCACTATAAATAGAAAGAAGAAATATTTTCGGATTTCCATTATCATTTCTCTGTTATATATAGTAAACTCTGGTAGATACCAACCATTTTCCACTGCAAGCACACCATATATCAGATAAAGCACATATGATAGAAGCAGTGCCCAAGCGCATATGGTGAATATCCACTCTAAAACCTTTTTCCAGCCCTTCTGCTTTCCATATATGAGATGTTCCTCTAAATCGTACTCAACCTTCTGTGGTAGGGGATTTGTAAAGTTTTCATCCTTTTCTCTCATTAGCTCAACCCCCTATCCGGACTATCCCAGGTAGCCAGTTTTTTCTTCTTCTTGAACAAATCAGGAAGTGTGGTAATTACTATAATAGCATTGATATACCAATACATAAATGGATACCATATAGCAACTATTCCATTCTTAAGTAGCCCCTTGTCATAACGACTATCAAGAATCATAGCCACAATAAACTGTATCATACATACCGTTGATAGGAATAAGCTCTTCCATATGTAAGGAAGTGCCATCCACTCTCCAAATGTAAACCAACCTATAAGCAGTATAATCAGCATCAATAACCAGCAAATAGCCCACACAATGGTAACTATCTGTTCCAGATACACAAGTACCATTCTTCGAGTATTCCAATGTCCCAATACGTTGTAGTGTCTTCTTAAGATTTCCATACCGCCTTTGGTCCAGCGTTTTCTCTGCTTATAGAGTCCCTTAATAGTCTCTGGCACCAACATCATACAAAGAGCATTTGGCTCATATCTAACGTCCCAGAATTTCTTCTCCAGCTTCCAGGTTACACCTATATCTTCAGTTATCATGTCCCTATCCCATAGCTGGCAATCCATAAGGGCACGCTTTCTAAAAGCTACAACCACACCTGACACAGTCATAACCTTACCCCAGATTCTCTGGGTTCTCTTAATAAGGCTTACTATACTTGCATACTCACATAGTTGCAACTTAGCTAAAAGTGAGCTTCTGTTTCTAACTCTAGGATTACCAGTTACTGCGCCCACACGCTCACCGTTATAAGGATTTGTAAAATGTGGCACAATGTAGTTTAAAGCATCTGGCATTATGTATGCATCTGAGTCAACACCCATAAGTATCTCGCCCTTAGATGCGAGAAGTCCTAGATACAATGCATTTGCCTTACCATTATTCTCTTTCAAATCAATGAATCTTAACTTGTCGTATTTGTCTAACAGTCCCTTTACAACCTCCGATGTATTATCACTACTTCCATCATTGATTGCGATAATCTCAAAGTTTGGATATTGCAATTTATTTAACTGTTCAACTGTATTCTCCACAGTCTCCGCCTCATTAAAGCATGGCACTAAAATAGAAACCATTGGCGTTTCGTAAAGCGGTAGTGGTTTCCTTTTTTCATTACATAAGTAGAACATTATTCCACCAACCACCCATGCCACCGACATAATAGCTGGATACCAGAATACAAATAATTCTATAGCTCTTAACATAAATTTTTAATCTTTTCCTTAGTTCTTTAAAATAGGATTTATCCTTTCCTTTAATTTAGTTCATTCATTTCATTATTATTGGTTTGTAGTTTAATTCACTTTTAGTTCAGTTCATTTTTAGTTCATTCATATATTGACTTTGGCACGTCTTATGTTTTATCGGACAAATCTTTATATAAAATTACTGATTATTGTGGAGTTTTTTATCTTTGTCACTTTGTGCTAATAATATTTATTCTAATTTAATATTTTCATATCTTTTTCCACAAACAAAGGGTAAAGTACAAGCTTATCACTATTTAGCTCTTCCTTATTCATATCAACACCAACCACCTGACTATTGTCGTAGGTAGTATAATAATATATTCCTTTATCCGTGTTACAGCAAGAGGTATATATTGTCAGTTCGTATTTACCATGTCCCATATGAACCAGACCACGCTGTTGCTCCACTGATTTTAGAATGTGAAAAAACTGACTAACGCTTTCCTTTTCGCCTTCACCAGACACCGAATTCATCTTGGTAAATGTAGCCTTTATAAATCTAGAAGCTGACGACAAATCCCCTGGAAGAAACATAGTTCCCATACCTCTGCTGTAGGGCTTTATAGGAAGTGTATCCGCAAAAGTATTAGTTGGTTCCTCTTTGGACAAGCGCATATAATTGCTAATATTAATCATATGGTATGGAAATGGTGGATTGTTGGTCAGTATTCCCACAGGATTGTCATAGATTTTAAGACCATCCTTTGTAGGCTCTACCACTATTGCCTCCTCCCTGTCAGCAATTATCCAGTGTAGCGGAGAAAGTGGAAGGTCTTCACTGAATGGTTCATTATATAGATTTATATTATCAAGCTTTTCTCTTGCCTCCTCCACATTCTTACACTGTCCTAATATCCATGGAATAAATTCAAAGGGTGCCACATTATCCTTTCCATCCTGAAAATGTGGATAGTAGGCATTGTCAGGAAAATTAAGCCCTGCCATGCTAAGCCCCTCTTCATTGGTTCCGTCATAATATAACGGATAATTATCCACTACGTAAGCCATACCGATTAGGGCATAGTGACACTCCAAAGGTTTTAATCCTCGAAACGAAAAATGATAATTTCTAGGAGTTATAGTTACGGTTTCCTTGTAGGAAAACTCTAGGTCTAGGTTTCTGCCAAAGTAATGATCCTTTGTTTTATAAGTAGCTGCTGTGCACATAATTATTCTCCTTATTATTTTCCAAATACAAAAGCAGATGCTACAAATTCTGTAGCATCTGCTTATATTATGTGCAATAATCTTTTCAAAATACCTTTAAAAATTGTATTTGGTAATTATATATTCATGGACTTATAATGTCTAAGCTCGTCTTCATCACATTTATCCACCAAAAAGGCTGTATCACCAGCAATATACACCCTTGCCACTCTAGTTTCCTTTAATTCTTTAACAGCAGATTTAAGAACTGGTACTGGAATCACCTGTGTTTTACCATCTATCACAAAATTCACATTGGCAACAAACTTAGTGTCACTATTTTCATTCGCTTCGATTGCACCTATAGATAATATAGCAACCTGTGCTTTTTTTAAATTCCTATACCTCTCAAAAAAAATCACCACCATAATTAGTCCCGAAAAAAATAAAATAAGAATAATTTTTATGTTGCTACGATTTGTACGTGTGCTAATATTCGCATCTAAAGAATAGGCCACGTAATTTATCATCAAGACCAAACCCACACCCATAAGAACAATTCCTAGAATAAGATACGCTAGGCCATCTTTATTCAATATACTCTTAATCTCTTCTTTTGTAATCTCTCTATATTTCATAATTTATCTCCTTTAAATGAATTACATAAATTTTATTATTCAAACAACAATTTGTCAATAAAATAGGATGCCACTTTTCTGTAGCATCCCATTTCACAATGATCTTTTTATACTAAATTGTTACATAAACTGCATAATTCCAGTAAAGGATAATGTTAATATCAAAATCACTAAAATTAATATAATCAGTATTACAAAAAACACTATTCCATGAATAACCAAGGATATCCTATCCGCTATGGACACACCCTCATTTTCCTTTGCACGCTTATATCTTTTTCGTTTTCGGAAAAAGCTTTCCCCAAGCAAATACACTACCAATATCGGTATTCCAACATACGCAACTACAGAAAGCAAAATTGCCATAGCCTCAAATATCATACCATTCTCCTTTATCCTTTAGTATAATATTATCCCTTACGTCTTCTCACGCACTCCGCCAAGAGATACTCTATCTGGGCGTTGATGGAACGATAGTCCTCATCTGCCCACTTTGCCAAGTCCTCCCACAGACTTGGTGCCAGACGAAGAAGCACCTGCTTTTTAGCCTTTTCCTTCTCCTTCATCTGCTTTTCCTTATTCTTTATATCTTCTTCCAGCTGATTCAAACGCTGAAGGCGATCATTTAATTCCTTCTCCCTCGCATCCATATCAAGTTCCTTGCTCACGCCTTCACCTCCCTACAATCATTATCCCGATTGTACATAGTAAAATTCCAAGTTTCAACATTTTTCTTAATTCCCCTATATGAAGCCAAGCCTCCCCAGGCTTATCCCCAAGATTCATATTTTCTCCAACTATTCTATATAACAGTGATTTCAGTTTCATAACTTACCGGCTTCATGACTTACTTACCAACTGTCACTATGCCATAATATTAGTATATAGAACTACTATTAACAACAGGCTGTGCTTCCTTGCTACCACAGAGAACTACAAGAAGGTTGCTAACCATAGCTGCCTTTCTCTCCTCGTCAAGAACAACAACCTCTTCCTCGTTAAGCTGGTCTATAGCCATCTTAACCATTCCAACAGCGCCCTCTACGATGTCCTGTCTAGCTGCTACGATTGCTCTAGCCTGCTGCTTCTGAAGCATAGCTGCTGCGATCTCATCTGAGTATGCAAGGTCAGTAATCTTAACATCCTTAATCTCTATACCAGCCTCAGTAACCTTCTCCTGAAGCTCAGCCTTCATGCTTTCAGCAATCTCAATGGCGCTTCCACGAAGTGTCTTCTCATCTGAATCATCATCCATAACATCATATGGATAAAGTCTTGCGTTATTTCTTATAATAGCGTCACACTGTGTTGAAAGATACTTGTTGTAATTCTCCACATTAAACACTGCCTTTGTAGGATTCACAACCTTCCAGATAACTGCTGCACCGATAATAACAGGGTTACCAAGAGCATCATTAACCTTCTGCTTTCTGTTGTTTAATGTATTTGTCTTAGTAGAAATCTTCTTAGAGGACTTAGGAGTAGTTCCCACTCCTGTCTCTGCCTTATCAGTTGTTGCTGGCTTTACAAATGCTGTAGCAAGCTCATCAAGTGCTGATGTTGCAGATGGATTATAACACTCTGCAAATGGATTAATAAAATAAAATCCTGCATCCTTGATTGTACAATAATACTTACCAAAGAATGTGTAAACTGCTGCCTCATTAGGATGAATTACCTTAAGTCCTGCAAACATAATACAAAATACTGTCATAAGAACTAATGCAAATACAATGGTAATTCCGCCTATAGCACCTTTAGTTTCAACCAAAGTCCCACCTACAATAATTAGCCCTATTGATACAAACAATCCTAAGATTATTCCAAATAAAGCCGCACCACCATTAGCTTTAGTGATTTCTCTTTCCTCAATGTTACTTGTTTTGATTTTACTTTCTTCACTCATAATCTTTTCCTCCCTCGATTCATTGTGATATCAATTTGATATCATCATAATATATCCAGTTGTCATTTTTGTCAATACCTATTTTTAAAAAATTTAGCAAGAATAATTTTGAGGATTCTCTGACTCTTTTATCATCACCACTGACCTATTAATCTGATGCTCTCTTATGTCTTCCACCTTAATCATAAGCTGTTCAGTCTCCACAAATGCATTGCTACCGTCCTGCGGAACTGCCCCCAGCAAGCTAAACACATATCCATTAAAAGTGTCATGCTCCTCATCATCAAGCTCTACTCCTAAGGCTTGTGACACCTGTTCTAAAGACGCTCTACCACTTATTATGTAGCTGTTGTCATCCTGTTTTTCAATGAGCTGTTCTTCCTCTACATCACCATTTTCATCATCTCCCAAATCACCTACCAGCTGTTCTATTAGGTCATTCATCGTCACAATACCGCAAAGTCCACCGTACTCATCAAGGACCACTGCCATCTGATTATGAGTTGTTTTCATATTTCTAAATAATACGTCAGCCTTAACATTTTCCGGAACATAGTAGGCTGGTTTTACTGCATGAATCATAACATTATCTCTGGAGCGGTCATTAAGCCTTAAGTATTCCTTGCCATGAAGAATCCCTATAATATTATCTGTAGAATCGTCACATACCGGATACAAATTGTATCTAGTCTCCGCTATTATCCTCTGCCACTCTTCCATAGACTCCTCCACAAAGAGGCAGGTAAGCTCTGTTCTGTGGGTAGCAAGCTCTGCTGCTGTTAGGTCATCGAACTCGAATACATTTTGTATAAACTCCTTCTCGTGATTATCAATGGCCCCCTTCTCACTACCCACATCAACCATCATACGAATCTCCTCTTCACTTACCTCCGAATCGATATCGTTAGGGTCGATGCCAAGTATTTTAAGTATTAGGTTAGTTGACGCTGTCAGCACTGTAACTAGTGGTGCAAACGCCTTTGATATTCCACTTATTAACCCAGACATCTTAAGAGCAAGAGACTCCGCCTTCTTCATAGCCACACGCTTTGGCACCAGCTCTCCAAATACCAGAGTAAAATATGAAAGTATAATTGTAATCAACACTACCACTATAGTGTCCAAGGTTTTTGAAGGAATATTTAGCCCTGTCTTTTCAAACATACCAACTATTGGATCCGAGAAATTTTCCGCCGCAAATGCACTTCCTAAAAATCCAGACAGGGTTATGGCCACCTGTATAGTTGCCAAGAATCTGGCAGGCTGACTGGTAAGCTTAACTAGTCTTACAGCTCTCTTATCTCCCTCTGAAGCCATCTTTGCCAGCTTATTATCATTCATAGATATAACCGCAATCTCTGCGCAGGCAAATACTGCATTTAAACTAATTAAAACTACCTGTAACAAAATCATAAGTACTATAGAACTATCCACTTTTTTAATCTCCTTAATATCAATTTTTACTACTATGGCATTTATTATCAGATTAATCATTCACATTCTGACACATAGCAAGGAAAGCTGGTTCACGTCGCCACCTTCGCCATATTGCCATCATATAAATATCCTCTTACGGGCGAACGCACCCAACGAGCAGCATCTATCCACTACCCAACTTGGCTCATTATAGCGCGCAAAAGGACATAGCCTATACTCACTCTCGCAAGCACAGGCTATGTCCCTTTATATTTATAAACTGATTGGTCTGGGGATAATTTTCCCCGTCGCCTTCGTCCAACATTATTTATATCTCCCCAAGGTTAGTGGAGTAACTATATCAAATGCATATGTTATAGTCAATAAAGCATACATGTTCTTAACTAGGCCTTTACCACATATTATCACATCATAGTTTAGTTTACTCCCACATATCCTGTATCCTCTATCATCTGCTGACCCTCATCTGATAGAAGCCAATCTATGACTATAGGTATATTTTCGTTAGTATTGTCCTTCCTATATACTGCATAAATATTTTGCACTACCGGATAGCTGTCATTCTTTATATTTTCCACATTAGGATATACACCATTTACCGATAGCATTTTCACGCCACCATCTTCAACTATTCCCTCCACATAGAATCTAAAGGAAAATCCAATGGCACTTCCCAGAAAGCTATTGTAATCTCTTGGCATTTCTCTACCATTCATAAATGAAATCATAGCGGTCTGACTTCCGCTTCCCTGGTTTCGCTGGATTGGACTAATCAGCTTCTTGTCACCACCAACCTTAGACCAATTTGTAATTTTCCCTGCATATATATCACGTATCTCATCTTCGCTCAAATCATCCACAGGATTATTCTTATTTACAATAAACACAAAGGCTTCCTTGCCAATAGGCACAAGCTCTAGCTCCACCCCCTGCTCCTTGGCATAGTTAAGCTGCTCTTCAGAAGGCTTTACGCAGATTGCTATATCCACATCTCCATCCACTATAGCCTTATATGCACCTCTTGTGTTTCGGTACTGAAGAGCGCTTTCCTCTGTAAAATTCTCTCCATCAAAATGCACGCAATCTTGCGGATATATGGCATGTACAGTAGCAGAGAATATAGGATATAGAGCTGCTGCACCATCTAAAACAGGCAAATCACCCTCAAGCATAAGCTCTGAATCCACCTTCACAACCTCTGAATCTTCCACAAATGGCAAGTATCTGTCTAGTTCTATGGATTTTGCCTTTAGCCCATCACTATAATCACTGATACATCTTTTTGTAAACAGGTTATAAATCCCCATATTAAGACATACAAAAAACATTATTAACCCTACTATTACAAGGAGCTGATTATGTATCTTCTTCATACCATACCCTCCCTAAAATGGCTCATTTGCAATGTAGGAAATGATGGAACATTTATCATAAAGCTGAGCTGTATATACGGTTAGGGCAACTGTACTTATAACCCCTAATATCAATATAATCATTAATATAGTATAGAATTTTTTGTCGCTCATATTCGTTTCCTCCTACATGTGTGATAATTGTCCACTCAAGCTGTGTAAAAACCACATAAACAATAAAAACAATACTATAAGTGTATAAAACACTATTCCAGAAGTTATGTGCATCTTATCCTCCAAATGATTAAGTTTTTTTTGCCTGTATGGTCTAATAGTTGCAAAATGTACTATACCCATAAATACACATTCTACTACTGGAAGTATTATATATCCCAAGTTAATAAATACAATAAGTAAATCAAACAACAATTCAGTTAAGAACCCCATGTCTGGTAACCAATCCATAACTAAGGCAATCGGTATAATCATCATAATTACCGCTACAAACCCCAATCCATATCCCCACAAAGTAATTACTTCGTACCTGGTCACATTCTTTTCTTGCTTGGCTGCTTTATATAACTTAAGGGATTCAAAGAATTTAAATCCCAACAAAAAACCTAATATCAATAGAATAAAAAACATATCGGCCTCCTCCTACATTAACATTATCTCTCCAGTAAATACTCCGATGGCAAGCCACACAACCCAAATAAAAAGCG
This sequence comes from Lachnospiraceae bacterium, assembly GCA_015057445.1. GTDB lineage: Bacteria > Bacillota > Clostridia > Lachnospirales > Lachnospiraceae > Coprococcus_C. The sequence continues at coordinate 25,009 of SVEI01000029.1, forward strand.
CAGTGCATATATAGAACGCAATACCGCTTGCAACATGTGCCCTGCGGTCATCCTCTGTCAGTTCATTTGCCTTATATAATCTTCTTGCTCTATATTTTCTCCCCCATTCAATCCTTCCTGTTTGGTTAATAGTATAATTGTTAACACCACAGCAATTGGTATAATAAATCCCATATTATATCCCCCTTGTACATATTCCCTGTATTTAATAACATATATACAATATACTAAATCCCACACTTTTTGTCATTAAAAAACTCCCAGAGTTTTCCACCGGAATTCTCTGAGAGTTAATATCATTTATAATAAATTATTAGGTTGTAAGTATCTTAAACAGCTCATCTGCTATAGGAGCATAGTGCTCATCTGTCACACCAAAATCCATCTCCTTGTAGGACCACACTGCAGCGTGAATATCAAATTGTTTAAACACATCAAATATATCCCTGTACCAGCGAAGCGTGTCCTCTACAGGTGCTCTGTCGATTACTCCAAACTCACCACAGTAAAGTTTAACACCTGCTTCCTTTGCCATATCTACAGCTTCCTTTATCATTTCTATAAGAAATGGCTTGCCCATCTCCTTACATTCTGACACTGTAACATCCTTGCCCTTGTAGCCTATAAGGGCAGACATCTCCTTGTAATACTCCATAGTTGCTGGATATTCAATAGTCTTATCCATAGGCATGTTTGGCACCCAATAAGCCTTCTGATGTGTGAATATAAGTGGCTCATACATATGAAATGTAAAGATAATATTATCATCCTCTGGCTTATTTAAAAGCTTTAAGGTTCTTGCACTATTCCACTGAATTCCACCGTAGATAATAGGTGTGTCAGGCGCATATCTTCTTATAGCATTTACAGTTACATCAATAAGCTTATTCCAGTTATCTGCCACATGCTCCTCTACTACCTCGTTAAGCAATTCAAATGCAACATAAGGAAGCTTTCCATAGTGCTGTGCAAGTCTAGTCCAAAGGTCCACGAAGCGTTTTTGTAGCTCCTCATTTGCAAAAAGGTTATTCTTATTTGGATCTCCTGCATCATTAAAATCATAGCCATAGGCCTTGTGCAAATCAAGCACCACATCCATTTCATACTCTTCACACCAAAGAAGAAACTGATTAACATAGGCAATACCCTCTGTATACTCAAATCCTTCCCTAGTCTCTAGTACCTCGTAATCAATAGGAAGTCTTATGTGGTCAAAGCCTAAATCCTTAACCTTTTTTACATCCTCCTTGGTAATAAATGTTGCATAATGGTCAAGTGTGTGCTCACACTGTGACAAGTAACCACCAAAATTAATTCCTCTGTATAGCTTCATAGTTTTGCCCTCCATAATACCAATATTTTATCATTTGTAGAAATTTATAACAAGTTATTCTTCTGCTGCATTTTACTCAGCGTTTTCAGGCGCATCAATCTTCTCAAGAAGAATGTTATCTATCAATACTCTATGCTGCTCCTTAATAGGTCCATTTACAGCACCCATTGATACACTAAGAACAGCATTAAGGTCTGTCTCATCCTCCATCAAAAACTCGATGGTGTATGTCTGGTAGCTTGAAGTAAGGTCGATAACCTTCTCCCCTGAGTAAGCTGTCCAATCATCGTTATTTCTGCTTCCATCCTTCTGAAGTGCAAACATAATCTGTCTATCCATAGAGCACTTAGCATCCATAGTAAGTCTGTACCATTTACCCTTTTCTAACTCAATACCATTCTGCTTTAACTGAATATTCCAAGCCATTCCACCTGTTCTATTAATAGTGAAATCCACTGCATTGTTTTCTGTAAGACTATCTACTACCCAGGTTACATCATCTGGAGTGTAGGCATATGGCTCATAACCAGAAAGTCCTGCATCAAAGCTTCCATTCTTAATCAAACTGTCCTCCACCAAGCTAATATTATCTATGAGATAGTCCCCTGGCTGGACAAATGTTATGGCAAATGATTTATCTTCAGCAGAGCTTATGGCGATTTTTTCTGTGTAAACTGTCTTGCCTTCTTCTAATACTATATCAAGGTCTTGGTTAGCAATCTTAACATTTACTGTCTTGCCAGCTTCTCCCTCTATGTAAGCTGTAAATACAAAGTTACCAGTTATAAGAGCAAGGTCACTCTGTGCAAATATAAGTGGCTTATCTTCTGAAATGCCTGAGCCCTCAATCTTAAGCTTTCTGCCATCATACCAGTCTGTGCTTGAAAGGGTTGCATCAGCCTGATTATCAATCTCCCAGAAGCCAAGACGCTTCTCACCCTCCTGGAACTTACCGTTATAGATAAAGTTACCATCTGCAAGAACCTTCTTTGAGTTATCTACTACTGGCTCCACGTAGGCTATCTCCTTAACAGATACATTGCTAATCTTAATGTCTGATGTAGATGTTACTGCTCCCATATTGAACTCAAGACGACCATGTGGATCACTTTCCTCTGTCATCTCAAACTGATATTTATAGCTTTGTTTCTCAGTAGTTAAGTCAAGAGTAGTATCTGGGAAGTATCTAATCCATGAAACCTCTGGTGCAGTAACTGCAACTATCATAGTTCTATCCTCTTCCACTGCATAAGCATCAAATGAAATCTCATAAATTCCACCTAATCTTATAGGAAGGTTAGGCTGTACAAGCTGTACACTGTACTCTAAGGAGCCTGACTTATCAACAGTTATAGTCATCTCGTTATCTGCAATGGAAGCCTCCGCAGCTCCGCCCTCTGCAAGAAGGAACTTCCAAACCTCATCGTCTGTCAAATCCTCTGCCTCCGAAAAATCACGGTTTATAAGGAGCTCTCCATCTTCTGCTGGCTCTCTAAAGCTCACATCCTTTTCTGGCTTTGTCACATTCTCATCATAGGAATCTCTCTGATAAACCTTCACATAATCAATCTCATATCTGGCATTCTCAAAATCAGTAGTTTCATCTGGATAACCTACCCA
>SVEI01000030.1 GCA_015057445.1 Lachnospiraceae bacterium
GCACTCAGCAGATAACCAAGGCGATGAAGCTTGTTGCTACAGTAAAGCTTCAGAAGGCCAGAGGAAAAGCAGAGAGCAATAAACCATATTTTAATATGCTCTATGATACCATCTGTTCTATCCTTGCTATGACTAAGAATGTGGATCATAGATATCTTAGAGATAACGACTGTGAGAAAAAAGCAGTTATCGTTATCACTTCTAATAGAGGACTTGCAGGAGGCTACAACAGTAATATAGTTAAGCTTATTACTAATGGAGACTTCAAGAAGGATGAGACCTATGTTTATGCAGTAGGTAAGAAGGGTATCGAGGGTCTTACAAGAAAGGGCTTTAATATTCATAAGGATTTCTCAGAGGTTATTAACGAACCACTGTTTTCAGATGCTACTCAGATGACTAAGGAGCTTCTTACACAGTATACTCAGGGTGAGATAGGTGAGATTTACATCGCATACACTAACTTTAAGAATACTGTTACTCAGGAACCAGTTCTAAGAAAGCTTCTACCTCTTAGTGCAGATGACTTTGAGGATAGGGAGATTGACGATAAGCTTCTTATGAACTTTGAGCCAACTCCTGAGGATGTTCTTGACAAAGTAATTCCAAAGTATATGTCAAATATTATATTTGGAGCATTCTTAGAGTCAGTAGCCAGTGAAAATGGTGCAAGAATGCAGGCTATGGATTCTGCTACAAGCAATGCAGAGGACATGATATCAAGCCTGTCACTTAAGTATAATAGAGCAAGACAGAGCGCAATTACTCAGGAGCTTACTGAGATTATTGCGGGAGCAGATGCAATAAGTTAATACTTGATGAGTGCGAGCCCTAGGCGATGCACGAATCCTAGTAGTAACTTATACAGGGCCACTTAGTGAACGCGAGCCAAAGGCGAAGTGTGAACTTAGTAGGCGCAGTATTAGCAGATGCCTTAGCTGGCGCCTTAACGAGTGCGAGCCCTAGACGACGCACGAGTTTAGTCAGCGCAGTGAAGCTAGCTAATGGTTGATGCGAATTGAAATATAAAAGGAGTAAAGAAATGGCAGATAAAATCGTAGGAAAAGTCACCCAGATTATTAGTGCCGTTATCGATATCAAGTTCCCAGAAGGAAAGCTTCCTGAGATTTATGATGCGGTAACAATCGAGACTAAAAATGCCGGTACTCTCTATGCAGAGGTATCACAGCATCTCGGTGATGATACAGTTAGATGTATAGCAATGGGTCCTACAGACGGTCTCGTAAGAGGCATGGAAGCCGTTGCTACAGGTGGTCCTATTACAGTTCCTGTAGGTGAGGAAACACTTGGACGTATGTTCAATGTATTAGGACAGCCTATAGATAATAAGCCTTCACCAGAAGTAAAGGATTATCTTCCTATTCACAGAAAGGCACCTGAATTCAAGGAGCAGGCTACAGAGACTGAGATCCTTGAGACAGGTATCAAGGTAGTAGATCTTCTCTGTCCTTACCAGAAGGGTGGTAAGATTGGTCTTTTCGGTGGTGCAGGAGTTGGTAAGACAGTTCTTATTCAGGAGCTTATTACAAATATCGCTACAGAGCACGGTGGATATTCAGTATTCACAGGTGTTGGTGAGAGAACAAGAGAGGGTAATGACCTTTACCATGAGATGATTGAGTCAGGGGTTATTAATAAGACTACCATGGTATTCGGTCAGATGAATGAGCCACCTGGAGCTCGTATGAGAGTTGGTCTTACAGGACTTACTATGGCTGAGTACTTCAGAGATAAGGGTGGTAAGGACGTACTTCTCTTTATTGATAACATATTCAGATTTACACAGGCAGGTTCAGAGGTTTCAGCTCTTCTTGGACGTGTACCTTCAGCGGTTGGTTACCAGCCAACACTTCAGACTGAGATGGGTGCTCTTCAGGAGAGAATCACTTCTACTAAGAACGGATCTATCACATCTGTTCAGGCAGTTTACGTTCCAGCGGACGACTTAACTGACCCAGCACCTGCAACTACATTTGCACACCTTGATGCAACTACAGTTCTTTCACGTTCTATAGTTGAGCTTGGTATCTACCCTGCAGTAGACCCACTTGAGTCTACATCTAGAATCCTTGACCCACGTATAGTAGGTGAGGAACACTACAAGGTAGCAAGAGGTGTTCAGGAGATTCTTCAGAAGTACAAGGAATTACAGGATATCATCGCAATCCTTGGTATGGATGAGCTTTCAGAGGAGGATAAGATTGTTGTTGCTAGAGCAAGAAAGGTTCAGAAATTCCTTTCACAGCCTTTCCACGTAGCAGAGCAGTTTACAGGTCTTCCAGGAAAGTATGTTCCACTTTCTGACACTATACAGAGCTTTAAGGAGATTCTCGAAGGTAAGCATGATGATGTTCCAGAGAGCTACTTCCTTAATGCAGGTAGCATCGAAGATGTTGTTGCTAAGTGCAAATAACCTCTAAAAATAGAAAGTGAGGTATATTTCATATGGCAGACAAGTTAATGGATGTTAAGATAATGGCTCCAGACAGAATATTCTACGAAGGACAGGTTTCCTTTATAGAGTTCAATACCACAGAAGGAATAGTGGGTATATATCCTAAACATATTCCCATGACAGTGGTAATTTCTCCTGGAGTGCTAAAACTAGTTGAAGAAAATGGCGATACTAAAGAGGCAGCCCTTCACTCTGGCTTCGTAGAGGTACTTGGTGAATCAATTACCATATTAGCTGAAAGTGTTGAGTGGCCTGATGAAATCGACATTAGAAGAGCCGAGGAAGCAAAAGTAAGAGCTGAGAGACGTATCAAGGATGACTCCCAGGATATGAATCGTGCAGAGCTTGCCCTAAAGCGTTCAGTAGTTCGTATGCAGCTCGGTAATAAGTGGAAATAAATTATATATTTTTTATTAAAGCCCATCTATATAGGTGGGCTTTTTGCGTGCGGAATTACAACTAAAATTGATGTGGTGCTTTTTGAATGGGCTTTGGCAGTTTTGGATTTTCGAAAAAATATATTGACAAAAATACTTATATTTGATACTCTAATACGGTTACTCAAAAGTAGCCAATCCGTAGAAGTTAGGTTATCAAGTATGGAGGTCGCTTATGAAAAATGTAATGAAAATAAAGAAAAATATAGCTATACTAATGTCATTTTTGATGGTGTTAGTCACATTGAATTTTAATGATATATATGTTAAGGCAGCCACTGTTGATGTGGAAGAGGATACATATATTACGACAGATTCTGCGGACTCCTATGTAGTGTCTCCGAACCCAACTAAAGGAGAAGTAACTTTAACTGTCGGTAGTGTAGTATCAGGAGACGTTACATTAGGCGGAGGCTATCCAGGAATACCTCATTTAATTAATAACGGAACAATTAATGGAACAGTATATGCAAATGTTGCTAATATGGTAGATGTAACTATTGAAAATAATGGTTACATAGAGAGTTTAATTGCTGAAGATGTATATTCCATAACAGGAGAAGGTACCTATGGAACAATAAATGTTAATAATCCTAACGGGGCTATCTATCTTAATTTTATCACCGTTAAAGATAGCATTACCTTGGATGCTACAACAGCAAGCAATACTAACAGTATTTATGTAGATGTACATACAAATGTTAACTTGCCTTATGAGGTTTTGCTTTTGTCAGATGTTCAGGCAAATGATTCAATAACAATGGACGGCAATGGAAATTATGTTTATACCTTTACTTCAGGCTCTATAGCTTCAAACTATGGATGTAAGGTTACAATTAATCCTGGTGAAGGATGGGAGATTAGTTCCGACAGTGCATCGGGCAATAAGTATTGGTATGGAGATTCTATTCCATCAGTTTCTTGTATGAGACTTCCGGGCTATAGTGCTCCAACGGGAACTAATTATGGGGTAATCTCATCTGGTAGTGGAACCATTAGCACAAGCTTTGTTGATAACGAATTAACCCTGGATTATACCCTGGCTGCTCAAGGTACTGAAGCGGGGGAGATAGTGATTAATTTGCCAGACCTTACAGAGCTTGTACCTGGTACTGTAGATATTACCATGGCGGAAAGCTTCTATGTTAATGATGAGATAGCACCGACAGTATCAACTACAGCATATACAGGTGATCCAACCATTGAATATGCAGTTAGCGGAAGTGATACATATACTACAGCAGCTCCAACAACACCAGGTAATTATACTGTTAGAGTTTCCTATGATGCTAACTACAATTACGCTGCCTATAGCAAAACTATAGATTTTCAGGTTAAGGATTTAGAGGATGGTGTGGCAACCTTTGATGTACCTAATATTTATGAGGGACAGGAAATCGAGCCAGAGTATTCAACTACAACCAATAATGCTGTTATAGAACAGGCTGAAATTACATATTCCGTAAGGGGTGAAGATGACTTTACTATTAATGTTCCGGTTGCTATAGGCGATTATACTGCAAAGCTTTATATTCCTGCCACAGGACATTACAAAGAAATTATCGAGACCTGTGATTTTTCTATATTAGAGAAAATGGACGGATTAGCAGAAATTACAGTTGCTGATATATATCACGGTGAGGAGTTAGAACCACAGTGTACAACAACTACTAATACAGGTAAAGCTCCTACGGTATATTACAAGCTCCAAAGTGAGGGAGAAGAGGCTTATCAGACAGAAGCTCCAACAGCCGTAGGTGATTATAATGCAAAGGTAGTTTATCCGGCAACTGCTGAATATAAGGAAGCAGTAGATGAGACAACCTTTAGTATTATGTATCTGCAGGGAACAGGAAATGTTTCTGTGGAGGATGTATATGTTGGAACTCCTATTGAGCCACAGTATTCAACAACTACAAATCTAGGTGTTACACCTACTGTAGAATATAAATTAGCAAGCAGAGGCGAGGAAACCTATGATGCTACCATTCCTATAGCTGTAGGAGAGTACAATATTAGGGTAATTTATCCGGCCACAGAAAGCTATGATGAACTTGAGCTTATAGGAACATTTAATATTAAGACACTTGAAACTGGAGATGGAACTATTGATATTAAGGATGTATATGTTGGTACCAGCATAGTTCCGGTTGTTGCTTCAACTAAAAATGGAACCACAGATGTTGAAGTAGAGTACAGACTTGTAGGTGAGGAAGCCTATACAAAAACTATTCCTACAGCTGTTGGTAAATATGAGGCGAGAGCAACCTTTGCTGCAACACCAGTTTATGCAATCTATGTTGCCCAGGATACATTTGAAATTAAAGCTCTAGAAAAGGGCATAGGCATAGTAACTGTTGATGATGTATATGTAGGAACAGCTATAACTACAAGCTATAACTCAATTACAAATACAGACAAACCTATAATAGAATATAAGAAAAAGGCAGAGCCAGACTTTGCTTATAGTATAGAGGCTCCTGTGGAGATTGGTGAATATATAGTACGTGCTTCATTTCCTGCTAATTCCGTATACGACCAGCTTGTTGTAACCGATGAGTTTGTCATTAAGGATTTTGAAAATGGAGTAGCTACATTAGATGTGTCAGACGTTATATGTGGAATCACGATTAATCCAGTTATAGGCTCTGATACAAATGGAGTGGATAATGCTACTATATATTACAAGGCTGTTGGTGAGGATGATTCTGCATACACAACTACAAAACCTACCTCGGTTGGTAAATACGTGGCAAAGGCAGTATTCCAGGCGGTAGGAATTTACAAGGAGGTTGTGGTTTCGGATGAGTTTACTATAAGCTATTTGACTATTCCTAGTGAAGCTTACTCGGTTGAGGGAACTTTAGGATCAAATGAGTATTACACATCAGAGATTGTAATAAAGGCAAAGGAAGGATATTTGATTTCTGATACCTTTGGTAAGAATTATATAGAGCAGTTGGTTGTAGAAGCATCTGTAAAAGGCATGACAGTTTACTTTATGAATAAGGAAACTGGAGAGCTTACAGATGGAATGGTTATGGAGGATTTATACATAGATATAGTTGCTCCTGCTATCAATGCTGTGGATTCTACAGTTTATTATGGAGACAAGGTGGACATTGCCCTAACTGATGATAATTTGACAAGAATTATGGTAAATGGCGAGGAAATAACAGAGGATAGCCAGTTTATGAATAACAACATACTTACCCTAGAATCTGAAGGTGGTATTACAGAGTACACCATAGAGGTATGGGATGTTGCTGGTAATAAAACTACAACAACAATATCCGTGGCTTCAGAGTGGACCAAATCAGGTGTTATACCAGAAGGCGTAGCTGTTAAGCTTCAAGCTAATAGTCCATATAGCTTTGGAGATGGAGAGTGGTCTGTTGAAGGTGACGATACAAGCTATTCTGGAAATATTACCTTCTACGTACAAGAGGAAGACAAGTTTGTCTTTAGTCAAAATATAAAATAATGACGAAAATACATTAATGTGATATAATAATACTGTTATATCACATTAATTTTTTTGCAAAAGAAAAGGAGCAATACATGGCATATACCAACCTATCCTTTGATTATATAGCAATGTTTTTTCTTTTTATGTTGCTAATATGGTATATAATAGGGAAAAAGGTACCGCTAAAAAGCTTTAGATACTTTTTCTATGTGATTTTGTGTGCTTTTTTTGCGACTCTTCTTGAAATAGTGGGATATCTGATTGTTCGGTACAGGGATTTCGTCCCATTCCATTACGCCTATTATACAACATCTATTCAGTTGTTTTTTATCCATAATTTTGTAGTTATGCTTACATATTGTTTAGTGACCATGGCTCATATTGATATTAAGAAAAATAAGGCTTTAAAATGTATCTTTATTATGTCATGGGTTGTTATAGCCATAATATGTATACCAAATCTATTTCATAACAGAATTATGACCCTAGATGATGGAAAATATGCTGCAGCAGGTATAGGTTACATACTTTATGCAGTAGATGCGGTTATGATTGTTATGTGCATATGGGTTTTTGTAAAAAGAAGAATGGACTTTAAGTTTCTTAAGACTAATATTATTGTGTTCTTGTTCTTAAGTGGTGTGACATGTGGTATCGCTCAGGTACTAAAGTTTGCCCCTATGCTAAACTTTGCCATTGCTATATTATGTACGGTTATGTATCTTTATCAGAATAGCTCCAGTGCAGTGTCAGACCAGGTTACAGGTCAGCTTAATAGAAGCTTTTTTGGAGAATATATCCATGATAAATTTTCCATAGGAAAAGCATTTGCAGTTGTGGTGGTTAATCTTGATGATTTCAAATTCGTTAATCAGAGCATGGGCGTTGAAACAGGAGATAAGCTTTTGTTTGAGTTTGGACGTTTTCTCGAGCATATGGATTCTGGTACTGAAGTATTTCACTTTGATGCAGATCAGTTCTGTGCGGTTATGGATATGGATGATAAAAATCCATTGCAGATTGCGGAGCTAATAAAAAATAGATTAGAACAGCCCTGGCTAGAAGGCAGTAAGGACATAATGATGACGGCTACCACCTGTATTATAGAGTGCCCTAATGATGCAAAGGATATCTTGAGCTTGATGGAAGTAATAGATTATTCCATGGAAAATGCCAAGTCAACCAAGAAGAGAAGTATAAGCTACGCTAAAGATATGGATTTGGAGAGGATTCACCAGGCGAAGCAAATTGAAAAGGCGGTTAAGAAGGCTGTAAGCAGAAAAACAGTACAGGTTTATTATCAGCCTATATACTCATCTAAAAATGCAGCTTACAATTCTGCTGAAGCCCTAGCTAGAATCAATGACGAGCAGCTTGGTTTTATTCCGCCAGATTTGTTTATACCTATCGCTGAAAGATGTGGTGTAATTAATGAATTAGGTGACTTGATATTTGAAAATGTATGTAGATTTATTAAGGAAAATAATCTGGCTAATACATCCATAGAATACATAGATATTAATGTTAGTCCATTGCAGCTTATGCAAAGGGATTATTCTAGGAATTTGCTGCATGTAATGAAAAAATATGATGTACAGCCTAGTCAGATAAATATAGAGATTACAGAGACAGCGGCCATGACCACATTTCCAGTAGTTAACGACAATCTCTACGATTTAGTGGAAAATGGAATAGCAGTTTCGCTAGATGACTACGGTTCTGGCTATGCAAATATTGGGTATATTAATAAGATGCCATTTAAGTTTATTAAGATAGACAAGGATATAGTGTGGGAAGCATTCAAGAATGATAAAGCAAGTATTACCCTTGAATATACTATATGTATGTTGGCTGCCCTTAAAATGAATATTATAGCTGAGGGTGTAGAAACTGAGGAAATGAGGGAACTACTTACCACCTTTGGCTGTCAGTATCTTCAGGGATGGTATTTTTCAAAGGCTGTTCCTGGTGATGAATTTTTAAAAATGCTATAGTGCTAAAATGTAATAATAAGTGGATTTGCTTGGGAAAGGTGAGTCCACTTATTTTCTTGTGGTAAATCTTTAGAAAAAATGATATAATTTATTATGTATCATTGGGCATGGTGGGCCCATTTATAAAAATGATATTTTGTTCGATATATAAGATAAGAGAAAAACTAATCAAAACCATTAAGATTATATAAGAGATAATATTAAGAGGATATATTATGAAAAACAAAATGGATGGGATTTTTATTTCAATGGAGGGACCTGATGGTTCCGGAAAAAGCACACAGATAGAATTGCTTAAGGCTTACCTTGAGGATAAGGGCTATGAGATTATAATTACTCGTGAACCAGGTGGCACAGTAATCAGTGAGGATATTAGAAGAATAATACTTAACAAGGATTACGCTGAGATGGGATATATGACTGAGGCACTTCTTTACGCATCTGCCAGAGCCCAGCTTGTTACCGAGGTGATTAAGCCGGCTCTTGAAGCTGGTAAAGCAGTTATCAGTGATAGATTTGTAGATTCATCTGCAGTATATCAGGGTATGGCGAGAGGTCTTGGAGTAGAAACAGCTTATCAGATTAATAGCTACGCTATCCAGGGAATCATGCCACAGCTTACTATTCATTTGGACTTGCCTGCACAGGTGGGAATTAGTCGTAAAAAGAATCAGGCGGAGCTAGATCGTATGGAGCTTGAAGCAATAGATTTCCACGAGAGAGTTGCAGAAGGCTACAGAAAGCTTGCAAGCCTTGACCCAGATAGAATTAAGACTATTGATGCTACTATGAGTATAGATGATATACATAACAAGATAGTGGACTACGTAGAGCCACTTGTTAATAGATAAAATCGCTGTTATGGATGTAATAAGTCTATAAAATATGGACCTAAGAAGCCCGTCGCTAAGATCGTGGGTGTATGTAGTGAAAAATAATTATACGGAAAGGAGAGTAAATATGGATATAAAGGTTAATCAGCTTCACCAGCTTACCCAAATGGAAGCTCCTAAGAATACCCAGACTAATGGAGAAGACTTCAAGTTTACTCTCATTAGTAATATAAAGGAGGACCAGCTTCAAGAGAAGTTATCTTCCTTGATGAAGGACATTGAAGAGCAGGGTGCTAGAATTGCTAAGCATATGGACATAAAAGATATGAAGAAGTATCGTGCTACAATTAAGGAATTTATGAATGAGGTTGTTTCTAGATCTCATGAGTTTTCCAGAGAGAATTTCTTAGACAGACGAGGAAGACATAGAGTTTATGGCATAGTTAGACAGGTCGATAAAAATCTAGATGAACTTGCCAGTGAACTTATTAAAGAAGAGAAAGATAATCTTGCAATTCTTGGTAAGATTGATGACATAAGAGGACTATTGCTTGATATTTCAACTTAGGGGGGTGTGACTTATGGATTTTAGAACAATTGTTGGACATGAAGACATAATAAAACATTTTAAGAGAAGCATAGAACTTGGAAAGGTTGGTCACGCTTATATAATTAATGGAGAGGTAGATAGCGGCAAGAAGATGCTTGCAGGTGCGTTTGCCAAGACTTTGCTTTGTGAGTCGGGTGGAACCGAACCTTGCGGAACATGTAAGTCATGTATTCAAGCCGATGCTGAGAGTCATCCTGATATTATAAAATGTACTCACGAGAATCCAAATCTATTTTCAGTAAAAGAGGTTAGGGAGCAGATAGTTGGTACCATAACTACAAAACCATATAGAAGCAAGTATAAGGTTTATATTGTACCAGATGCGCATCTTATGAATAAGGAAGCTCAGAACGCTCTGCTAAAAAGTATTGAGGAACCACCAGAGTATGCAGTTATTCTCCTGCTTTCTGCTAATATAGACAAGCTATTGCCTACAGTTATATCAAGATGTATGGTGCTTAATACTAAGCCTATTAGAGAAAGAGATATGCTTCAATATTTGGTGAGAGATATGGGGCTTTCCGAAGATAGAGCATACTTCTGTTTAGATTTTGCTCAGGGTAATCTTGGAAAGGCTATTAGATTAGCCAATAATGATGAGTATGTTCAGGTTATAGATTCTGTGGTAAGTGTTATGAAGAAGATTCACACTATGGATGTGGAAGATTTAGCTTGGGCTATGAGTAATATTGAGAAGTTTAAGCTTTCTATAGATAACTATCTTGACCTTATGATGATGTGGTATAGAGATGCCCTTATGCTTAAGGTTACTGGACAACCAGACAAGCTTATGTTTAAGTCAGAATACACAACTATGAGAAAACAGGCAGGTTTAATGTCCTACGAGACTATAGAGAATAAAATCGAGGCCATTGCTACGGCCAAGAAGAGATTAGATGTCAATGCTAATTTTGACGTTACTATGGAGCTGTTGCTCCTGACTTTAAAGGAAAATTAGGAGATTTGTAATGAAGGAAGTTATAGGAGTCCGTTTTAGAGAAAACGGGAAGATATATTTTTTTGACCCACTAAGATTTAATGTTCAAGTTGGGGAATTTGTAATAGTTGAGACTGCTAGAGGTGTGGAATATGGTAAAGTAGTCTTAGGCAGAAGAGAAATTGATGAGAAGAAGATGAATTCAGCCATTAAACCAATTATCAGAATTGCTGAGGACAGAGATCACAAGAAATTCGAAGACAATAAGGAAAAGAATAAAAAGGCCTATAATATTTGTTTAGAAAAGATTGCTAAGCATGGTCTTGATATGAAGCTTATTGATGCAGAGTATACATTTGACAATAGCAAGGTGCTGTTCTACTTCACTGCTGATGGAAGAATAGACTTTAGAGAGTTAGTTAAGGATTTGGCAGCAGTCTTTAAAACTAGAATTGAACTTCGCCAGATTGGAGTAAGAGATGAGACTAAGATAGTAGGTGGAATTGGAGTCTGTGGTAGGGAGCTTTGCTGTAATAAGCATCTATCGGAGTTTGTACCTGTATCTATTAAGATGGCTAAAGAACAGAACCTATCTCTTAATCCGACTAAGATATCAGGAGTTTGTGGAAGACTTATGTGTTGTTTAAAGCATGAGCAGGATACCTATGAGTACCTAAATGATAGATTGCCTAATGTTGGAGACACTGTAAAGACTGCTGACGGAAGACGAGGAGAGGTAAAGTCCGTAAATGTACTTCGTCAGAAGGTAATGCTGGTATTTACCTTAGATGATGATTCTAAGGAACAGGAGGAATTTAAGATAGAAGACCTTCGTTTTAAGCCTAAGAAGAGAAGAAATGACGATAGAGACAAGATAAGTGATGCTGAGCTTAAAAAGCTTGAGGCGCTAGAGAGACAGGAAGGAAAGTCAAAGTTAGATGATGCATAGTGAGTTAGTAAAACCGGGAGAGAGATTAGATGATCTTCAATGTCGGGGCTACCACATTATTCAGAATCCGGAAAACTTTTGCTTTGGTATGGATGCGGTACTTCTATCTGATTTTGTTACAGGAAACAAGAAGGGCAAGGCTATAGACCTAGGAACAGGCACAGGGGTTATTCCACTTCTTATGGAAGGCCGAGGCAAATGCAGTCACTACACAGGTCTTGAGATTCAGGAGTACAGTGCGGATATGGCTGCAAGAAGTGTTGCATATAATAATTTGTCTGACAAGATAGATATAGTACAAGGCGATATAAAAGAGGTACCTTCGTTATTTAAGGTTGCCTCTTTTGACGTTGTAACCAGTAATCCACCTTATATAACTCAAAGTCATGGATTAGAGAATGAATTTGAACCTAAGAACATTGCAAGACATGAAATATTAGTAAATCTAGAGGAAGTAATTAAGGCAGCTAGCTATCTTCTTAGAGAGGGTGGTAGTTTTGCTATGGTTCACAAGCCCTTTAGATTGGCAGAGATAATTAGGTTATTGTCAAAGTATAGACTAGAACCAAAGCGCATGTGTATGGTTCAGCCTCATAAGGGAAAGGAACCTAATATGCTTCTTATAGAAAGCTTTAAAGGTGGAAGACCCATGGTTAAGGTGGAACCAACTCTTGTGGTATATAATGAGGATGGAACTTACACAGAGGATTTGTTGAGTAGATATGGTGACAGATATTGAATTGGCATATATGAGCTTTGATGGTTAGATTTGAGGCTCTGTAGATATGCAGAGGTAATGGAGGACAATATGAGCGGATGCTTGTATCTAGTGGCAACACCAATAGGAAATTTAGAGGACATGACATATAGAGCAGTCCGAATACTATCGGAAGTAGATATTATAGCAGCTGAGGATACCAGAAATAGTATCAAGCTACTTAATCATTTTGATATTAAAACACCTATGACTAGCTACCACGAACACAATAAGTATGAAAAAGCAACAGAATTAGTGGGAAAACTTTTAGAGGGGAAAAACATAGCAGTAATCACAGATGCTGGAACCCCTGGAATATCTGACCCAGGAGAGGAATTGGTAAAGCAATGCTACGAGGCAGGAGTTTCGGTAGTACCTGTACCAGGAGCCTGTGCTGCCATAAATGCTGTAATTGCATCGGGACTTCCTACTAGGAGATTTTCCTTTGAGGCATTTTTGCCAGCTGATAAAAAAGAGAGAAAATATATTCTTGAGGAACTTAGAAGCGAAACTAGAACTATGATAATATACGAGGCACCGCATAGATTAGTTAAGACTTTAAAGGAATTACTTGAAGTGTTGGGTAATAGACGAGTAACCATATGTCGAGAGCTTAC
Source organism: Lachnospiraceae bacterium (assembly GCA_015057445.1). Taxonomy (GTDB): domain Bacteria; phylum Bacillota; class Clostridia; order Lachnospirales; family Lachnospiraceae; genus Coprococcus_C. Next base: position 13,080 of record SVEI01000030.1, read on the forward strand.
CAAGAAACATGAAACATTCTTTTTGACAAATATAGAAGATGCCATAGCTCACTATGAAGTAACTGAACCAAAGGGTGAGTGTATAATAGTTGTGGAAGGACTTTCAAGAGAAGCTATCCTAGAGGAAGCCAGAGGACAGTGGGACTCAATGACTATAGAGGAACATCTAGAGCATTATATGAGCCAAGGAATAGATAAAAAAGATGCGGTAAAGATAGTGGCAAAGGATAGAGGGGTGCCAAAACGAGAAGTATATGATGTTGCAAAGGAGTTATAGTATTCTGCCATAGAAGTAAACCGTAGATAGTTAAGGATAACAAAAAGAAACCAGTAGTTTAAAGCTATTGGTTTCTTTTTGTTATTTAAATCTTTTTGCTATTTAGTTCTTAGTGTATCACCATCAAAATTGAAAAAAGGCTTTAATTTAGGATCAGTTAGAATCCACATCTTAATTGCGTCAAGATTTGCACTTACTGTATCCATAGCTTCGAAGACATCCTGTAAATCTTTGATTTCGTCGTTGTCAACTCTGCCATCCTGAGTGATTTCCACAAGGGTTTTAGAGATATTTTCCATACTTTGAGTTGAACTTAAAAATTTAAGCACCAGTCTTTCTATGCTTTCAGGTTCCTTGGCTTTTGCCTGTTCTTCTAATTTTCTTATTCCAATAGGACAGATATTATTGCAGTAATCGTTACACAGATGAGGAGCATTGTAGGCTGTAGCCATAACATCTACTTCTTCTGCGTAAGGTTCAATCTGTTCTAGCTCAATTCTAGCTAATCTGCTTCGCTCAATGCCAAGCTTTGCTGCGGCTTTTTCTCTACTAGAGTAGATTTCATCATCCACTGCAGCTGCATTTCTTGCCATATAGTATATATTATCTGTAGCCTTAGATGCTTTTCTTCCCATAATACTTCCCCTCCCATAGGATTTGTGCTAATTAGACTTATTTTAACACATAAAATTACAATATTAAAGTTCACAATGACAGATTTTGATAAAAATAGTAGAAAAAAGTTGATTGTATTCATAAAAAATCAAATAATAACCGGGGTTGGCTCAAGTTTTAGGTGGATAAAAGTAAAAAGACTTGATATAATGAAGTATTATAGTGATGCAACTGTGCCTAAAATTAATAATTACAAATAAATACAATATCCTATAGGAGGAAGGGAGTTAAATATGAAAAAATACAGCAAGAGAATAATTGCATGGATGATGTCTATTGTAATGATAGTTTCCATAGCATTATCTATGGAAGGCGCTAGTTTAAAGACATATGCGGCAGGTGCTACACCTTTAGCTACACATGGAAAGCTTTCAGTAAGCGGAACGCAATTGGTGGATGCTTATGGTCAACCATTTCAGATTAGAGGTGTAAGTACTCATGGTTTGCAGTGGTACGCTCAGTATAATAATCAGGCAGCTTACCAAACACTTCGTGATGACTGGGGTGCAAACTGTATTAGACTTGCTATGTACACATCTGCAGGCGGATACTGTGATGGCAATGCAAACAATATGAAAAATCAGGTAAAGCAGGGTGTAGAATATGCTACAAATCTTGGTATGTATGCAATTATTGATTGGCATATATTAAGTGATGGAAATCCACAAACCTATAAGTCGCAGGCAAAATCATTTTTTGCTGAGATGGCATCTACATATAAGAATTATGACAATGTAATCTATGAGATTTGTAACGAGCCGAATAATTGTAGTTGGAGCGATATCAAATCTTATGCAGAGGAGGTAATTCCAGTAATCAGACAGCATGATAAGGATGCTATAATCATAGTGGGAACTCCAACATGGTCACAGCTAGGTAGCCAGGGACATCTTTATGAGCCAGCAGATAATCCTATAAGAGGTTACTCAAACATAATGTATACATTTCATTTTTATGCTTCTGAGCCAGCTCACAATCAGTGGCTTACAGAGAAGATAGGTACCGCTATTAGCAGAGGCTTGCCGGTATTTGTTACCGAGTTTGGTCTTTCACAGGCTGATGGTAATGGTACAGTGGATTTAGGTAAGTCCAAAGAATGGTTAGATAGATGCGACAAGTATAATGTAAGCTATTGTGTATGGAGCTTAAGTAATGATTGGAGAAGTTCATCTCTGATTAAGAATAGCTGTAGCAAAACCAGTGGGTGGTCCACAAGTGACCTTACTACAGCAGGAAACTTTATCAGAGATTGGTATCGTTCAAAAATGGAAGCTGAGGATCCTACTTACAATAACCCAGAGGTGCAAAACCTGGCAAAGGATGTAAGTATTTCTTACAGAACTCATGTGCAGACCTTTGGCTGGCAGGATTTTGTAACTAATGGAAAGATGAGTGGAACATCAGGAAAGGCCAAGAGACTTGAAGGTATAGAGATAAAGCTTGATGGTAACCAGAATCTTGGTATTCGTTATCGTACTCATGTGCAGACCTATGGTTGGCAAGACTGGGTAGAGAATGGGGCAATGTCTGGAACCAGCGGACAGGCAAAAAGACTTGAGGCAATCTGCATAGAACTTACAGGTACAGATAAGGACAAGTATGACGTATATTATAGAGTACATGCTCAGTCCTATGGATGGCTCGATTGGGCGAAAAATGGAGCTATGGCAGGAACTGAAGGCTATGCAAAACGTTTAGAGGGTATCAATATAGTAATTGTTCCTAAGGGTGCAAATCCAGGAGTACCTACAGCAAGACCATTTGTTACTCCGTATTCAGGAAGTATAAATTATGCTACTCATGTACAGACCTATGGCTGGCAAAACTTTGTGGCTGATGGTTCAACAAGCGGAACCCATGGCCAAGCTAAGCGTTTAGAGGGTATAAAAATAAGACTTAACAGCAATATTGATGGTGATGTGCTTTATAAGACTCATGTACAGACCTATGGTTGGGAAACTAATTGGAAAAAGAATGGTGACATGAGTGGAACTAGTGGTGAGGCTAAACGTCTTGAGGGGATTTGCATCAAATTAGATGGAAAGGTTGCTCAGGAGTATGATATTTACTATAGAGTTCATGTTCAGTCATTTGGTTGGTTAGATTGGGCTTGCAATGGAGAAATGGCGGGAACTAGCGGTCTTGCCAAAAGATTAGAAGGTATTGAAATTAGGTTGGTTCCAAAGGGACAGGCTGCGCCAGGTGCTACGGACAATCCTAATATAGAAGGTTAATTCAGTGGAGAATTGAATGAAGCAAACTAAAATAATTAATAATTTAATATGTTCTAAAGTACTATTTTTGGTAATTTTATTGATGTTTTTTATTCCCTTGATTCCTGTTAGAGCAAGTGAAGTCAGTGAAGAAAAACATGAGACAGATAATACTTTATATGATTACAATGAGGAAGCTTTTGACTCATACGAAGAGGCTATAGCTGCTGCGGTTTCACCTGTAGAAAGTGAATCTGAAGATAGTGCAATTACAGATATTAACCATCCTATAAATGGAGGGACAGGATATACAACAACAGAAGCAGCAGGAGAGTGTTACAGACATGCTATGGTTAACAGACTCTCTAGCTTAGAGCTGTTATATATTAATGCTGAGGAATGGAACACCTTGTATGAATACTATTATGACTTAGGCTATAGAAGCAATGATGAAAGTAAGGATATTCATAAGGCTATAGCAACGGCAATGTATCAGGCAATTCGTAAGGAAGCATTTAAGCATACAGGTAATTATATTGAGGGAGATTACCTGTTATGGAATTTTGCAGGAGCAACCATTAACTATAAATCAACAGAAAATGGTTTTCTATTCACCATAAAACCAAGTTATTTGTCTACTGTAGAACAAGAGAAAATGGTTGATAAAGAGTTAGATAGACTTTTGAAAGAAGAATTTGTAGGATGGAAAAATGTACCGGACCATGAGAAGGTAAGAATGGTGTATACATGGATTACTAAAACCTACTCATATCAGCAGGGACTGGAAAATCATTCCACATATAGCGGAATGATTAATCACGAAACTGTATGTCAGGGATTTTCTACTTCCTTGTACAGAATCTTCGGAGAGATGGGAATTGAAGTAAGAGTAATTGTAAATTCCGGACATGGTTGGAATATAGTTAAACTTGGAGATTACTGGTATAATTTGGATTCCACATGGGATGCGGGAAGAAGTGAAGAAAGATGGCAATTCTTCTTGCCAGATCACTACAGTTTTACTTATAAAGAAAATCATATAAGAGGAGCGGAGTATGATACTGATGAGTTCCATGCTTCATATCCTATGGCACAAAAACCATATAATTATGTCGCAGAGAGGGAAGCTGTGGGAGTTGACTACAGAACTCACGTCCAGACTTATGGTTGGCAAGAGTTCTCGTATGATGGTATGGTCAGTGGAACTACTGGGGAAGCAAAGCGCCTGGAGGGAATAGAAATTAAGCTAGGAAATACAGGTAGTTATGACTTGGGAGTAGAATATAGAACTCACATACAAAGCTACGGATGGGAAAGTATATGGAAGTCTAACGGAGCTATGAGTGGAACCAATGGTCAGGCCAAACGTTTAGAAGCTATTCAAATAAGACTCAAAGGTAAGGATGCAAACAAATTTGATATTTATTATAGAGTTCACGCTCAGTCTTATGGATGGTTAGGATGGGCAAAGAATGGTGAACCATCGGGAACTGCCGGACAGGGCAAACGCTTGGAGGGTATACAAATTTTGATACTTCCTACAGGAGAAAAACCTGATGGGTTAATAGGATATACGTATATTGACTATGGCAAAAATTCCACATCCACCAATCCATCAGTGGGACTTGTGAATTATAAGACCCATGTACAAAGCCTTGGTTGGCAGGGATATGTGTATGATGGTTCAATAAGTGGAACCAGTGGACTTTATAAACGTTTAGAGGGAATAAACATTTCTTTGGGCAATACAGGCTATGATGGTGGAATTAGATATACAACCCATGTACAAACCTATGGTTGGCAAGGAGATAAGGATAAACCAGAAAGCTGGCCAAAGGATGGTGCTATGGCAGGAACTAGTGGTCAGGCAAAACGTCTAGAAGGAATTCGAATTCAGCTTTATGGTGAAGTGGCTAATCATTATGATGTATATTACAGAGTACATGCACAGTCTTTCGGATGGTTAGATTGGGCAAGTAACGGAGCTGATGCAGGAACAGCAGGTCTTGCAAAGAGATTAGAGGCAATTCAGATTGTAGTGTTACCTAAGGGTAGTCAGCCACCGGGAAGTACGGCTCGACCATTTATACAATAGAAGTCACTATTAATTTATTATATATGTAAAGGAGAAAACAATGAGAGAAGTTTATTTGAGAAAAGTAAAATATGTTTTACCATATTTGCTTAGCATGATGCTGTTGGTGGGCTTATATATTCCAGTTCAAGGAGTTTGTGCCCAAGAAGGAGAATTAGGTTCATGTACATCTTATAATGACGATGTATTTGATTCTTATGAAGAAGCTCAGGAAGCATCAGATGCTGCTATGGAAGAGGCAGGAGAGGTTGCTACAGAATCTGATGCCATATATGATGAGGCTGTGGCGGTTGATGCTCCATCATTTGCAAATGTTAAAGATGCCACAAAGTATGTTAGACAGCAGATGGTAAATAGAACTGGTCTTGTAAGTTTCTATGTTAATAAAAACGATTTAGCATACAATCAGGTTTTTGACATCATAATGGATGATGTGTTTGATGAGACAGCAAGTCCTAAGGAGGGAGATTACCTTCACTGGAATTGGTCAAATGTAGATATGACAGCATTTAATGCTGGAAATCAGTTCTATATGATATATGATTTTAGTTATTTATCTACAGCATCTCAGGAAAAGCAGATTGATGCTAAGGTACAGAGTTTGTTAAACAATGAGTTTTATGGATGGGAAGATTATCATGATTGCTACAAGGTTGGGGCTGTTGAACTTTGGATGATGCAAAATTTTGAATATGTTACAGGCAAAAATAACCATTCTACATATAGTGCCATTATTAGAAATGAAACTGTTTGTCAGGGCTATGCTACAACAATGTATAGATTATTAAGAGAGATGGAAGTATCTAATAGAGTAGTGACAAGCTATGATGAGACAATTGAGGAAGGTCACGCTTGGAATATAGTTCAGATGGGACAATACTATTACAACGTGGATGCTACATGGGATGATTATGAAGATGGTGACTATGATTTTTATTATTTCTTAACTTGTGATGATACATTTGTAGATTCTAAAGACCATGTGAGAGAGGCTGTTTGTGATACGCCAGAGTTCCATGAAAGATATCCAATGGGAGATAAGGATTACTATATAGAAGATCATGCAGATGAGATAAGTGTTAAGTATAAGACTCATGTACAGTCTTATGGATGGCAGAGTTATATGTGTGACGGCTTTATGTCAGGAACTAGTGGAGAGGCAAAGCGTCTTGAGGGAATTCAGATAAAGATTGCTAATAATGAGAATGATTATGACTTAGGCGTTGAGTATAGAACTCACATTCAAAGTTATGGATGGGAAGGTACTTGGAGAACTGATGATCAGTTTAGTGGAACAGAAGGACAGGCAAAGAGATTAGAGGCAATTCAGGTAAGACTTACAGGTAAGGATTCTGACAAGTATGATATATGGTATAGAGTACATGCTCAAAGCTATGGCTGGCTTGGTTGGGCTAAAAATGGTCAGCCGGCAGGAACTGCAGGACAGGGAAAACGTCTTGAAGGTATAGAAATGTTAGTGCTTCCTAAAGGACAGACACCAGGCGGATTAATCGGTTATTCATATGTAGATTATGGTAAAAACTCAACTTCAGCTAATGCTAATGCAGGACTTGTAAACTACAAGACACATGTACAGTCTTTTGGATGGCAGGGATATGTGTATGATGGATCAATAAGTGGAACAAGTGGACTTGCAAAGAGACTTGAGGGAATTAATATATCTCTTGGTAATACTGGCTACGCGGGTGGAATCAGATATACTACTCATGTTCAGACATATGGTTGGCAGGGTGATAAGGATAAGCCTGAAACCTGGCCAAAGGATGGCGCTATGGCAGGAACTAGTGGAGAGGCAAAGCGTCTAGAAGGAATTCGAATTCAGCTTTATGGTGAAGTGGCTAATCATTATGATGTATATTACAGAGTACATGCACAATCTTTCGGCTGGTTAGGATGGGCTAAAAATGGAGCTGATGCAGGAACAGCAGGTTTAGCAAAGAGACTTGAGGCAATTCAGATTGTAGTTGTGCCAAAGGATAGTGCAGCTCCTGGTAGCACCGAAAGACCATTTGTATCCAAGTAGGATAGATGAGACTTAAAATGGGAATTATTTCCATATAAAATTAAAGGAGATGTAGTATGAAGGAGAAGAAACAGGCCATAAAGATGGTCCTGAGCGTGATAACATTTACAGTTATCCTGGTGTATCTGGTAAATCACACCAGTGTTATTGCTTATTTGCTTAAAAGGGTTATTGCTCTTATATTGCCATTTTTGATTGGATGTGCAATAGCATTTGTAATTAATATAATCATGAAAAGTATTGAAGATGGACTTTTCAAGAATAAAAATGGCAGACTGTATAAGTATAAGAGACCTATAAGTATGGTGTTATCTTACGTGTTGGCAGTTTTAGTGTTAGGGCTAGTGCTTTTTGTGGTTGTGCCAGAGGTTGGAGAAACAATATCTAAGATTAAAGATAAATTACCTGGATTTGTGGATAGAACAAAGGCGTGGATTCTTCAGTATACAACTAAGTTCCCAGATATTACAGAGGCAATTAACAACATAGAGATTAACTGGGAAGAATTAGGATTGTTTATGAAGGATGGAGGAAGTACACTCTTATCCACAACAGTAAATATATTCTCATCAATAGTTAGTGCTGTTGTAAATATATTTATTGGAATTGTTTTCTCTATGTATATTCTTGCACAGAAGGAACAGCTTGGAAGACAGACAAAGATGCTTATCTATGCTATGTTTAAGGAGAATACAGCAGATGAGCTTATGGTGTTTGGTAAGATTGCAAATACCACATTTTCTAAGTTTTTCACTTGTCAGTTTAGAGAAGGCATTATCTTAGGAAGTATGTTTGTTATAGTTATGAGCCTACTTGGATTACCATACCCACTTACTGTTGGTGTGCTTATGGCATTTACAGCACTTATACCAGTGTTTGGTGCTTTTATAGGATGCTTTATCAGTGCATTTTTAATATTGGTAGAGTCACCAAAGTATGTAATATGGTTCATTATATTGTTCTTTGTGCTTCAGTTTATAGAGAATTATTTTATCTATCCAAAACTTGTAGGCGGAGATATAGGATTAGGTGCAATATGGGTTCTTTTAGCTGTTCTTGTAGGTGGAGACCTTATGGGAGTAGCAGGAATGTTCCTCTTTATCCCACTTGTGTCAGTGCTATATGCATATCTTAGAAGCTTAGTTCATAGAAAGCTTAGACATAAGAACATTAATATAGACGACAAGGAAGTGTCGGATGACGTGGTTCCCCTTATGGATTCAAGGAGGAGAATGTTTACTCCAAAGCATAAAGTTGCCCCAAAGGATGAAGCTGGTGGAGAAGAAAAGAAAAACCTAGATGAAAAATAGTCTTAATTATTAAAAAATGTCCAAATAAATGGAAAACCGAGGAGATTTAATATGTATAAGGAAATAGCTGGATTAGTGTTATATAGAGATTTAGGGGAAGATAGCATCCTTTATAAAATGGCAGAAATATTTCATGATAAGGATTCGGGAAAATGCGATGATGCTACCCTAGTATCAAGAATATTTCAACAGATAAAGAGAATTCTTGATGTGGCAACCAGCTATGGATTCAATAGGAATTTGTGGCAGGATTACTTGGCATTTCTTTTGATAACCAATGAGAATTCATTCACGTTAACATGTGAAAAGGTGGGAGCGGGAGATGGATCAGTCAATAGTTTTGCTATGAATGACTACGGTATTTTTAAGAGATTGTTTCACTATGATTTTTCTGTAATAGAAAGAGACTTGGGAATAGATTGCTTCTCAACAATTATCAATTATCAATCTCTTCCCAAAAAGTCTCAGATGTATAACAAAAATGTAAGTGAAAAGGTTAGATATATAAGTGATGCCGTAAGTATGGCAGATGATGTGGATAAGATTTTCCAAATCATGACTGATTTTTATAAAAGCTATGGAGTGGGAATGTTTGGACTTAACAAGGCGTTTAGAATCAGACATGACGAGGGAAAAGATTTGGAATTTATCCCGATTAATAACACAGACAGAGTTGTTCTTGATGACTTGGTGGGATATGAAATTCAGAAGAAAAAGCTTATAGATAACACAGAGGCCTTTGTTGCTGGAAAGAGGGCTAATAACTGTCTTCTTTTCGGAGATAGTGGAACTGGTAAATCAACTTGCATTAAGGCTATAATTAATCAATATTATGACCAGGGCCTTAGGATGATAGAGATTTATAAGCATCAGTTTAAGGACTTATCCGCAGTTATATCTCATATTAAGAATAGGAATTATAAGTTTGTTATATATATGGATGATTTGTCCTTCGAGGAATTCGAGATTGAGTACAAGTATTTAAAGGCGGTTATTGAAGGTGGCCTTGAGAGCAAGCCGGATAACGTGCTTATATATGCAACATCTAACCGTCGTCATTTAATTAAGGAAACATGGAATGATAGGTCTGATTACAATGTGGAGATGCATCAATCAGATACAATGCAGGAAAAACTTTCCTTGGTAAATAGATTTGGTGTCACCATAAACTTCTCTAGACCATCAAAGAAGGAGTTTAATTACATAGTAACAGAGCTGGGAAAAAGATATCCTGAGATTAAGATGTCAGAGGAAGAACTTATATTAGAAGCAAATAAGTGGGAGATGTCCCACGGTGGAGTGTCAGGAAGAACTGCACAGCAGTTTATAAACCATCTGTGTGGTTGTCAGCACGACTCATAACTGAAACATAACAAAGCTGTGCAAATAAACTGTATTCCTAATCCCTAGTCAGGTTGGTCAGTACAGTAAATTTTGCACAGCTCCTTTGAAAAACATTGCTATTTCTCATTCGATTTGATATTATTTAATTTGTTTAAAATGGTGGCTTTGTTAATGGTATCAAGATTTTCGGCTACTTTTATGAGAATAAGGATATCCTTATCATGCCCCATTGATTTGTATATTTCCGCAAGCATAGTAAATGTTTCGCTAATGTCAGAGCCTATGCTTAAGGAATAGCTTAAAAACTCTTTGGCAGCAGATGTATTACCTAACTCTATAAGCTCTTTGCCTATGGAGTTTAATAATCTTATAAGGCATAGATAGTTGTTGTCGTAATAAGACAAAGCCTCTAGGTTGGCTGGTCCGTACATGGCTTTGAGATCAGTGTTAGTATACATAGATAGATTGATGATTTTCTCTGTTGCTAATTTTTCTAATTCCATAGCTCTATGGTTAAGAGATGGAAGAAGTGCATTTATAGGGAGAAGAGAAAGGTCTAGGACGATGTAATCAAGATTTGATATATCAGCTTTCCTTGTTAGGTTGGCTTTGGATTCTCTATCCCAGAAATTTTTGGTGTTTTTGGCGCTTATGTGCTTTGATCTGGCGATGCCACGAGCTATCATAAATGCAGCCCAGAATATAAACATTATAAGAAACATGTTAATATATTTCATAAGGTTAAATCCTTTCGGAGGTAAGTATGATTAATTTCAGTAACAAGAAAAAGATGAGAACTATTTCACTAGTAATCGTAATATTAGTATGTGTAGCTATGGTAGTAGGTCTTCTTGCTACTTTTTAATAGGATAACAAAAGCTAGAAGATTTTTCAACTAAAGCAATTAGTCAGGAGACTTATATGGAACAGGGGACATTAGGTGAGCTTTATCTCACTCGTTCGGTAATTAAGCATATTAGAAAGCATAATAAGGAAGTGGTAGCTGGAAGTGGCGTGGGAAAGGATTATTCCCTGATTAAGACAGAGTCGGGATTTATGGTTCAGTCAGAAGCGGCTGCCCTTAGCCCTTATATAGCTTGGATAAAGGCTTTGAATAACTTTAAGGTGTCTGGTGGATGTGTGTCAGGTGTCAGAATTTGCTATATGCTCCCGGTAGATACAGAAGAGGGAAAGTTGAAGGAATATGCAGGAGAATTTAATTCTTTGGCTGACAAACGGAGAATCCAAATAGTTGGAGGTAATACACTTGTTAGTGCGGCATATAATGTTCCCAGTTTTTTAGTTGAAGTCTTAGGTACTGTAAAAGAGCAGTTTGTTTTACCCCTTAAAGCCAAGGCAGATTACCAGATTGTTATGGCGGGATGCTCAGGAATCTTAGGAACCAATCTTATAGTAGGTAATAAGAAAGAAGAGTTAGAAAAAAGATTTGCACCAAGTTATGTGGAATCATGTAGATTTTCTGACGAGGAATATAGTGTTGCACCTGTGGCGGAAAAAGCTATGTGTTATAGTAGTGAGGTGGAATTGGCTTATATGCATGATGTATCCTTTGGTGGTGTGTATGGAGCACTTTGGCAGCTAGGGGAGGCCTTAAACCTAGGGGTTAGTGTGGAACACAGAAGCATACCTATAAGACAGGAAACTGTGGAGGTGTGTAACTTTTTTGATATAAATCCTTATATGTTGGATGGTACTGGAGCTCTTCTTGCAGTTGCAAAGGAAGGAGATAAACTGGCAGAATATTTGAGCCAGGAAGGATATAAGGCGTCTGTAGTTGGCAGACTCACTCAGAATAAGGACAGGGTTGTGATTCTTAATGATGAGGGTGAAAAGAGATTTTTAGCACCAATAAAAGGTGATGAAATATATAAGGTTATAGCTGCATACTAATATATAATATGTACGTGGCATATAATAACTAATAAGTAAAAGAGAGGTAAGGTTATGAACAACGACATTTTGAAGCTTCTTGAAAATGACAGTAGACTTACTGTTAAAGATATAGCCAGCATGCTGGCATTAGATGAGGCGGCGGTGGCCGCGGATATTAAGGCCATGGAGGATAGTAAGGTAATCTGTGGTTATCATACTATGATTGACTGGGATAAGGTGGCAGAGGAAAAGGTTACAGCACTTATCGAGGTTAAGGTTACTCCACAGAGAGGACAGGGCTTTGACAAAATAGCGGAGAGAATATATAACTATGAAGAGGTTAATGCGGTTTACCTTATGGCAGGTGCATTTGACTTTACAGTTATTATTCAGGGCAAGACCTTAAGAGAGGTGTCACGCTTTGTATCTGAGAAGCTTGCTGTTATGGAGACAGTTATAAGCACATCAACACATTTTGTGCTTAAGAAATATAAGGACCACGGAATTAAGTTTGATGTGGTTAAGAAGGACGAAAGGTTGGCAATAGTACCGTAATGAGAAATCCATTATCAAAAACAATAGAACAGATTAAGCCATCAGGCATTAGAAAATTCTTCGATATCGTAAGTGAGATGCCAGATGCAATTTCCCTTGGTGTTGGTGAGCCAGACTTCGATACACCTTGGCATATAAGAGAAGAAGGTATTTATTCTTTAGAGAAGGGTAAGACATTTTATACATCTAATTCAGGTCTCCTTGAGCTTAGAGAGGAAATCTGTAAGTGGTATAAGAGAAAATATAACGTGGACTATGATTTTAGGAAGGAGGCGCTTATTACCGTAGGTGGTAGTGAGGGTATTGACCTTGCCTTTAGAGCAATGCTTGATCCAGGGGATGAAGTTATTATTCCAGAGCCTTGCTATGTATCATATGTACCATGTGTTGAACTTGCAGGTGGTGTGCCTGTAACTATAGCACTTAAGAATGAGAATCAGTTTAGACTTACACCAGAGGAATTACTTGGTGCTATAACTGATAAGACTAAGATTCTTATACTTGCATATCCTAGCAATCCAACAGGTGCTATTATGACCAAGGAAGACCTTGAGCCTATAGCTAAAATCTGTCAGGAGAAGGATATATTTGTAATATCAGATGAGATATACTCAGAGCTTACATACGGTGATAATAAGCACTGCACCATCGGTTCCCTTCCAGGCATGAAGGAAAGAACAATTATTATAAATGGTTTCTCTAAAGCCTATGCTATGACTGGATGGAGACTTGGTTATGCTCTTGCGCCAAAGATTATTGCAGAACAGATGACAAAGGTTCACCAGTTTGCCATTATGTGTGCACCTACCACTAGTCAGTATGCTGCAATTAGTGCTATCAAAGAGGGTGACAAGGACATTGAGCGTATGAGAACATCTTATGATCAGAGACGTCACTTCCTTATGAAGACATTTGAGGAGATGGGACTTCCTTGCTTTGAGCCACTTGGAGCATTCTATATGTTTCCATGTATTAAGGAGTTCGGTATGACTTCCGATGAGTTTGCCACAAGGTTACTTCAGGAGGAGGAACTTGCGGTGGTACCAGGAACTGCCTTTGGTGACTGTGGAGAAGGCTTTCTTAGAATTTCTTATGCTTACTCTATTGATGAGCTTAGAGAAGCTATGAAGAGAATGGCAAATTTTATTGGAAGACTAAGACAAAAGTAAAGATAAATAGAATTGTGGATTAACGAGTAATGTGTAATGAAGCAGTCAATGTGACTGCGGAGTTGGACTAATATGAGGTAGGGTTTAATATGCTAAATATAGTATTACTTGAACCAGAGATGCCAGCAAATACAGGAAATATAGGGCGCACCTGCGTAGCAACAGGTGCGCGTCTTCATTTGATTGAACCTCTGGGATTTGAGATAAGTGACAAGCAATTAAAGAGAGCAGGACTTGATTACTGGCCAAGATTAGATGTTACGGTTTATGAGGACTATGCAGATTTTAAAAGGAAAAATCCTGATGCAATAGTCTATATGGCCACAACAAAATCCAAACAAAAATATACGGATGTGAATTATCCAGAGGATGCTTATATTATGTTTGGTCCAGAAAGTAGGGGTATACCTGAAGAGATACTATTAGAGAGCAAGGATACCTGTGTGAGAATTCCTATGATGCCAGAGGAGAGGTCACTTAATCTCTCTAATTCTGTGGCGATTATGGTGTATGAGGCCTTAAGGCAACAGGATTTCCCAGGTCTTGAGGAAGAGGGGCAGCTTCATAGATATAAGTGGTAGAAGTGTATATGTAAAAGAAGGTTTTAAGTAATTTCCAGTGGTTAATATATGGCCACTGGAAATTTTTTTGTCAGAACATAGCTAAGTATAAGAAGTATAAGGTAAAACAGAAAAACTTTCGGTAGAATACTAAAGAACAGCAAAGAATTTAAGCATTTCCTCGAAATGCAATAAAATAATTGTTATATTCCTAGAATTTTGATATAATTTGACTAGGTTATAAAGGATATATATAGCCTATTTCACACAAAAGAAAGGAGACTAGTTATGAAAAGAACAAGTAAGGTATTAATGAAGAAAATAAGTAGTTTTTGCGTAGCTATTGCTATGGTGCTTTCTGTGTCCGGGAGTCCCATGGTGGTGGCATATGCATATGATTTAGAGAATGTAGTTGTGTCAGAAGAATCGGTTGTGTCAGAGGATGTAGTTGGGCAAGAGCCTGATGCAAAGAAGGGAACTCCTACTGATGCTTTGGTTCAAAAGGAACCATCCCTTAACGGAGCTCCTACAGATATAGAAATTGCCACAGTCGATATAACTGTAACAGTACCTAGAGCAGGTGAAATTAATCCTGCACCGGTATTTACTAATAATGGAGTGGGTTATAATGTTGAAATTAACCCACGTGATGGTTATTTTGGCTGGCAAGACGCTGGTG
>SVEI01000109.1 GCA_015057445.1 Lachnospiraceae bacterium
GGAATTGAGCTTCAGGATGCTACCATAGCGCAGATGGATGAGGCATGTAAATATGTGTATGATTTATATATTAACCAAGTTCAGCCAGTGATAATTGGAGATGATGAGGAAATCAGCGTAAACATAACTATACCAAAGAATGGTAATGTGGACGAGGTAACAGTAACATGTGACAGTGATGCCTATTATGGATATATTAAAGAGTGGTATCAGGTAGACGTTATAGGACAGGAACCAGAAAAGGATGCTGAAAGTGTTGATAAGCTAGAGGATGGTAAAACTTACTATGCTATTGTAAGAATGCCTTTTGTGTTGCCTTACTATGCTTATGATGACGCAAATGTAGTTACTAACATTAGTGGTGTAAATAGCCAGAAGATTGATGTAAAAGCCTACAATGATATTGTGACTGTAGATATTTGGGTTATACCTGGTAGTGAGAATTAAGGGGTTTGTTATGAAAGAAATAACAAAGAAAAGAAAATTGAATAAGAAATTAATAATAGATATATGTTGGGTAGTACTTTTTATAGCTGGATTTATTGTTGCCCTTTTCACAGATTATCATAGTGGTGGATTAATCTGTTTTGAAAAACTGATAGAGAAAAAAGACTATTTTACGAATTTTCTGTGGCCAGCTATGGATGATTTTGTAAAAGGTATAATGATTGTGGCTAGTGTTGGAAGTGGGCTTATATATTCTGAGAGTATTATTGACAGAGAATTTAGAAAAAAGACTATAATTGTTGTTAAGAATATAACTTTGGCAAATGTATGTCTGGTAGACACTATATTTGTTATTGTAAGCTTGCTGTGTTTAAAGAGTGTGGGATGGACTACTGTATTTTTTGGAATTGTAGCTATATTTGCCATCATAAGTATTGTGCTAAATTGTAGAGAATATAAGATAGTAGATTGTGGAGAAGATACTATAGAAGATATTTGGAAACCTGCTGAAACCAGATTAAATATTTTATTAGTTACTGCTTTATTTGTCATAGCTATATTGATAAATCCGTTTACAAATGCTATATCAGATGCAAAGGAATACTATAGAGAGATTAATGAGGAACGCGTTCATCTATGCTTTGGCCATAATCAGGAAAATGAGTACAATCGTGCCTTAGTAAAGGTTGAGTTTGTAAATCGATATGGTGAATCTGATAGACAGTATTCTATGGAACAGCTAGAGCAGGAGTACACTAACTTTAAGAAGGAATCAGGTTCTTGGAGTAATCTGTGGCAGTTTTGTCAGGACAGTATAGACATAGAACTTAAGTCTCAAATTTTAGATGGAAGTATAGATGACAGAGTTCTATATGATGACTATTACAGAAAATTAGGAGGATACTATTATCCTGACAAGAATGTGGAAGCAGCGTATTATGATCAAATAAAAGATAAATTACAGGATGTTATATATTATACTGTAGCAGTAGAAGACCAGCTTAACATGAAAGGTCTCACTTTGCGTCAGGTTAACGATACAGTTGACTTAAATGAGGAGTTACCATTTTATAATGATATGGAATATGAAACTGCAACTAAAGAGCAGATTATAGAGGCTTGTGATGCATTTGCCATGCATAGAGAACCTACTGATGAAAGCAAACCTGATATAATATATTTGGATAAGCTGGACTTTTCTTTAGATGTGGGATTGGGAAAACGTTTTTGTGACATAGAAATAATAGAAAACAATGGTTATAACATATCTAGTATAGAGTGGGCACAGGAGGTGGCCTTAGATTCTTATGCATTTTATGGTAATGACGAGGAGTTAGAACCAGGAAAGAAATACCGCGTGCTTATTACTGTTGACGTTCCATTCACCATGGATATTGCTGAAGAAGTAAAGGTATCCTACGATGGCATGGAAGAAGCCACAGTTAACATAGAGAGATATACAGTTAGAGATGACGCTATAGTGGTTGAGTTGTTATTTGTGGCCAGTGAGGCAAATGGTTTAGTTTGCAAAGGTTTAGGATTTAATCTTTGTCCTATTGAACCAGGAGATGTGGTTGCGGAATGTGAAGCGGGCGATGCAAGCAGACTCTGCGACGGAGAGTATATAGGCTGGTTGGTATATGACGTAGAGACTGGTAGTGCCAAGGAGTACACTCGGGAAACATTTTCATTAGATAATAAGTGCTATATTGCTATGGTGGAGATAACACCTGACACATCAAATGACTTTTCCCAAGTTGAGGAAATCCATTGGGGCTATAGGGAATTTAAGGAATATGATGAAGAGCTTCATGGATATGTGGCAGGTGAATACCCAGAGGCTTATTATGTTAAATACTTAGATGAGGACGAGGACCGTATAGTTGCATACATACCATATTTTATGGTGTATGGAACTGGGGTAGACGGTGACATTTGGATTACATATAGTGACCAAAATTACGCATATCTGCCTAGTGGTGCAAAGGTAAAATTTAGGGACAGACCTAAGACTGATTATACTGCATACGAGTACAAGGTGACAGATTTTGAGGGCATTGAAGTAGACGTTGCAGGAAATATAATGGAGGATAAATATTTTACTATGCCAAAACAGCCTATTATTCTTACAGGATATTTTGAGTATAAGTATTAGTAAAATAGAGAGAGTATAGAATACTACAATTTGGGAGGAGAAATGGAAGAAGAAAAGATTGTACAAAGGGGACTGTTAAAGTGGTTTGACGAAAATAGGAAAAAGGTATTCTTCGTCACATTGATGTTAAGTGTAATTTCTTGTGTATTATTTTTAGTTTCGGTGATTAATGATATACATGTGGGATTTATTCTAGGAGCACCTGAGTATAGAGAATTTTATAAAAATGATCTAGGTGAAAAGCTAGCTGGGTTTTCTACCTCAACAGCATTTACCATGATGATTTGTACAGTATTGTTTTTTATAGCTCGCAGAGACTATGATTGTAGAGAAAAATGTGGTTTGTGGTTTTATAATATTGCTCTTGTGGCACAATGCTTTGCTCTAGGGAAGTATATTTATACCATGCTGACATTATTTAAGAGACTACCTTACTTAGGTATATTTTATATAGCCGTGATTATCTTTTTTATATTGGTATTGGCGGTTAATATAATTCACGGACGTAAGTATAAGGATACATTTTCAAACATTGGTTACTATGGAATATTAATGTTTTTTGTGTTGGCATTTACTGGCGTTATTGTGTTGGTATCCTTTATTTCTACGAAAGAAATTAAAGGTTTTATAGATGAGGGAAAAGAGAAATATGCTGCAAAAGAATTCGGATACATGAATAGAGTTTTGTGGGTTGATGAAGATGATGAAATTAATGAAGATGTCCATGGTTTAATCGGTCTTCAATATGTGAACCTGTTTAATGAGCGAGGAAGGACATATACAGCTCAGGAGTTAGAGGAAGCTATAGACAACATGTACAATAATTCTGGTTCTTGGTATGTTATAAAAGAATTCAATGAAGATGTTAAAGCCATAGAAGAAAAATATGACTTTAGACAGTTTTCATATGACGAAGATTCCCAGTATCAGAAGGGATATGAAATATTTTTCCAGTTGGTGTATAGAAGACTTAGATTTGATGGCATGGAGTTAGTCAGCAG